>JAQGPI010000547.1 GCA_028293175.1 Verrucomicrobiaceae bacterium
CGCAGAACTTCTTCGACCTCACCAAGTACACCAACGCGGGAAGCATTTCGATTTCATCCGTGAATGGCAATGTGATCCTGCAATCGGGCAGCGTCGTTGATGTATCCGCTGCAAGCGGTGGCGGCGACGCTGGCACGCTCTTCCTTGGCGCGGCGAAGGGACAAGTGACGCTGGATGGCGCTCTGCAGGGCCAAGCCGGCACGGATGGTAAAGGTGGGTCTTTCTCACTGGATGTGGGCAGCCTGAGCTCGCTGGCGACCACTAACGCGAAGCTGGATTCCGCTACGGCGGGCTTTACCGAATCGAGGTCTTTCCGTGTGCGCACGGGTGACGTGCTGGTGGATGGGACGGCCAAGGTGCATTCGTTTAATCTGTCCGCAGACAAGGGCGCGATCAATGTGACCGGCACCATTAATGCTGCGGGCACCACCGGAGGCACCATTAACCTTTCTGCCTTCAAGGGACTTACGCTTTCGGCAGGTTCGCTCCTGGACGTCTCTGGCACTACCTTCAGCAGTGCTGGCAGGGGCGGCGCGGTGGATCTCGAAACGCGCGGAGACAGCGGTGCCAGCATCAATATTCTTCAGGATGCCATGATTGATCTGAGCGTGGCCGCGACGGCCCGGCTTGGGCAGTTCAGCGGCACTCTGCATCTGCGTGCGCCGCAGAATGCGGCCAGCACCGATCTCCAGGTAGGAACAATCAATGGCACCATTCTTAATGCCTCCAGCATCATTGTGGAAGGATTCAAGGTGTTCGATCTCACCGATCGTGCGAGCAGCGAAATCACGAAGGCAGACCAGACCGCCGTCTACAATAATGGTGTTGCCTTCCTCGGTCCGAATGGCACCACCACTGCGACCTATGCAGCGATGCTGAACCGCCTGTTGGGGGCCAATCCCTCGGCGAGATTCAGTGCCGATGTCTTGACCATTCGTACCGGTGCTGAGATCATCCGTGATGGTGACTTGACCCTGGGCAACAACGCTGCGCTGACCACCGACGCTTCCCTTGGAGGCAACACCAATCCCAATGGCAATGCCGCTGATTGGAACCTGCAAAGCTTCCGTTTCGGACCGGCTGACGCCCCTGGAGTGCTGACGCTGCGTGCCACTGGCAATCTGGTATTTCTTAATGGTTTGGGCGATGGTTTCAATGTCAACGCCACGGCCAACTTTGCAGGCGGCACGGCGGCTTATACCGCCAGTTTGCTGGCTCAGTCGGAGCTCCTGCCGGTCAATGCTCAGTCCTGGTCCTTCCGGCTTGTGGCGGGTGCTGATCTGGGTGCGGTGGATTTTCGTCAGGTCCAGTCCATGGATGCTCTGCCCGCGGGCAAGGGCTCGCTGAAGCTGGGCAAGTTCAGTACTGGTTTGGCTGATGATACGGCCCAAGGGCGTCTCACTTCCAATGCATTAAGGAACGCCTATCAGGTGATCCGCACTGGCAGCGGCGACATTGATGTGGTGGCCGGGCGCGACGTTCAGTTGCTTAACCAGTTTACTTCGATCTTCACCGCGGGAACGCGGGTAAAGGATCCCACGCTGGGCGGCACTTTCAATACACCGGTAATGAACGCCACTAATGGCGGTACACTGCTGGGAGAGGTGCAGCAAAGCCCTGCCTATCCTGCGCAGTACACATTGGGCGGCGGCAATATCACCATCAACGCACAGAATGACATCACGCATCTCACCACCAACACACTAGGCGTTCTGGTGGCCGAATCGGAGCGCGAGATGCCTAACAACTGGCTGTACCGTCGGGGATACGTAGATCCGCTCACCGGAGAGGCCCTCAGCGGTGTGGCCGGTACAGGCCCTTCAACAGTTTGGTCCACCACGTGGTGGGTGGACTTCAGCAACTTCTTTGAAGGCGTAGGCGCTCTAGGCGGAGGTGATGTGACGATGAAGGCCGGACGCGACGTCGCTAATGTGGACGCGGTTATTCCTACCAACGCCCGAATGCCGAAGGGAGTGGCGGATGCAAGCAAGCTGGTGGAGCTGGGCGGAGGTGATCTGAATGTGCATGCCGGGCGGAACATTGATGCTGGCGTTTATTACGTTGAAAGCGGGCACGGCACACTGAGCGCGGACGGCAGCATCATTACCAACAGCACGCGCACACCCTCGCTGGGCAATCTGAACGGCTCTGCTCCTCAGCCTCCAGAAACATGGCTGCCAACCACCCTGTTCTTGGGCAAGAGCAGCTTTGATGTGACGGCCCGGGGCGACTTGTTACTGGGGCCTTCCGCCAACGTCTTCCTCCTGCCTGAAGGAGTGAACAACACTTTCTGGTACAAAACGTACTTCTCCACCTATGCTACGACGGATTCAGTCAATGTTCAATCATTGGGCGGCAACGTGACGCTGCGGGAGAGCGCCGCGCAGCCAAGCCAGGGACTGCTGAGTTCGGCCCCGGAAAGCATGATCTTCACGTGGCTGCGTAGCGTGCTGTTGCTGAGCGGCGACCAGAATGCCTCGCGGTATCAGCCTTGGCTTCGTCTCAATGAGACGCGGGTCGATCCGTATGCGATCTCGGCTAGCATACAGGCTCCTACGCTGCGTGTGACCGCCTTCGCAGGCGACATTAATATCCATGGCGACATCACACTGTCACCATCGCCGACGGGATCGCTGGATCTAGCTGCCGCTGGAGCCATCAATGGCTTGCAAATCACAGGCTCATCGACGGTGAACGGTCTTCTAACCAAGACCTGGACAAGTGCGAAGATCAATGTGTCGGATGCCGCTGTTTCTTCCATCCCTGGGGTGGCAACGCCCATCGCTTATCAGGCATTTGTGACGCCCTCAACCCCGGCCAATGCCACGGATGTAAGCATTCTTGCCGCACTTGATACGATGTTCACTGAGTCCGGTTCCACGCTAGGTGCCTTTGGTGTGCTCCAAACCAAGCAGGCGCTGCATGGATCATCGATCCTTCATGCAAATGACAACAACCCTGTGCATGTGTACGCCGGGACTGGAGATATTTCTGGGCTGACGCTGTTCTCACCCAAGGAGGCCCATGTGGTCGCGGGGCGCGACATCACGGACATTGCCCTTTATATTCAGAACACAGGTGCTGATGACGTCAGCGTGGTGGCCAGCGGTCGCGACATTATCGCCTACAATTCAAACTCAGTGCTGCGCAGCGCGGCCCGCCTTGCAGGGAATCTGATCAGCTCCGCAGACCTAACTCTTGCAGGCGACATTCAGATCAGCGGGCCGGGCACGCTGGAAGTGCTGGCGGGGCGCAACCTCGATCTCGGAGTTGGCGGGAACAATAGCGATGGCACGGGCGTTGGTATCACCAGCATCGGTAACGGTCGCAATCCCAGTCTGCCATTTGATGGTGCCAGCATCATTGCAGGAGCAGGCATCGGGCCTTCGTTCGATCTCGGCAGCACAGCGCTGAACTTCGATGCCTTCATCGCCCAGTCTATCAAGGGCGTGGATGGCGCTCGTTACCTCGCGGACTATGCTGCGGCCAGCGGCTCACAGGTCTCTTCGCTGGCGGCGTTCAATGCCTTGTCTCCGGATGAACAGAAGCGCGTGGCGCTTGAAGTTTTCTTCATCGTGCTGCGTGATGTCGGCCGTGATCACAACCTCGTAGGCACTCCGGGATTTGGCAATTACGCGGCAGGTATTGCAGCGGTCTCCACGCTCTTCAGGGGAGCCGGAGCCCAAGGTGATATTACCACGCAGGCGCGCGATATTCGTACTAAGAGCGGCGGCGACATCACCCTCTTCGCACCCGCAGGGGGTCTCACGCTGGCTAACAGTGTGATTGGCTCGCCCCTGGCTCCTCCCGGCATCATTACGGAAAGCGGCGGCAACATTTCCATCATGACCCGGGACAATGTTGACATCGGCATTTCGCGTATCTTCACGCTGCGTGGCGGCAATGAAATCATCTGGTCCTCCGCAGGTAACATCGCGGCGGGTTCATCGTCCAAGACGGTGCAGTCGGCGCCTCCAACTCGCGTGGTCATTGACCCGCAGAGCGGTGACGTGAAAACCGACCTTGCGGGCTTGGCGACGGGCGGCGGTATCGGTGTGCTTGCCACGGTTATTGGCGTTCCGCCCGGCAGCGTTGATTTGATTGCCCCTGCGGGCAGCATTGATGCGGGTGACGCTGGCATCCGTGCCACGGGTAATCTTAACATTGCTGCGGTAACCGTGCTCAATGCCAGCAACATTAGCGTGGGGGGCACCTCGGCTGGCGCTCCCGCCGCCCCAGCGGCTGTGGCCCCAAATGTGGGAGGCCTGACAGCCTCCTCCAATCAAGCCGCCCAATCCACTTCCACTGCCAATAACGGAGCTGCCGCAGCCAACAAACCACCGCTATCGCAGGAAGATCTACCTTCCATCTTCAGCGTCGAAGTCATCGGCTACGGTGGCGGCGAAGGGGACGACGAAGAGGAGGAGCTTCGCAAGCGCAAGCGGGCCCCGGCCATCGTCCCTCAATAACCGTCCCCATCACTCAAACACAGAGCGGATGGATTTACCGGCGCGGCGCAGGGTCTCGTTGGTTTCATCAAGCGCCACTCGCCGCGCGCTAGGCTGCGGCTTCTTTTTGACGACGGTACTGCGGGTCGTGTTTAAGGTCGTGGATTCCTTGCCGACGGGTGCCTTTGCCTTGGGTTCCTCAGCATCGGCTTTACGCTTCTCAGCCGGTTTGTTATCCTCGTCAGCGTTAGACGTGGTGGAGGTTCTTTTCCTGGCCGGGAATGAAGCGACGTCCTTCGTGGCCACTGCCGATTTCCCCTCATCTTCATCGCTCGATTTCTTTTTGCCTACAGCGGGTTTTACATCCTCGTCCATGTCTGCCTGAGCGGTATCTGTGGCTCTGTCGATGGGAGGTGATTTCTCCTCTGCCTCAGGTATCTTCTTTCTCTCAAGGATTTGAAATGGGTCCTCACCCCGGGACGGAACGACAATGGCAGGCAGGACGGTTTCATCTCCGGCCAGTGCTACTTCGGTGGGTTTCTTCGGTTCGATTTTTGCCAACTGTTCACGCGGTGCCGCAGGCATGAGACCTGGAGTGGCGCCGTAGCCGTAAAGCACTGACTCGCTGCCTTCCCGAGGCATCGAGAGATCGAACACACTAACGCCGCTGCGGCGTTCACCCGCGTAATAGCGGCCATCGCTGGCCCCAAAGACCACGGGTTTACCGGTCTTCTTGAGCTTGCCAAGGTAGAGCATCACATGGGTGATGGGCAACTTGCGATCCGTTTTATAGGTGCCGGTCCAGAAAAGCATGTCGCCGGGCTTGAGCGCCTCGAAATCAGCATCGGTCAAAGCTTTGGCGGCGGTGGTGATGTGCAGTTCCGAATGATCGCGGACCCAGGCGCACATCTCATCAGATTGGCGTGGCACATCCTTCAGGCCTTGAAATTTCAGGACGTGATAGATGGTGCCCGAGCAGTCCATGCCTCCTTCGCTTGGATTGCTGCCCCCAAACTTATAGGTAAGGCCGAGATGAGTCAGGGCGAGAGCGCTTTCGACCAAACTGCGGACCTGTTTGGGGTATTCATTGAAACCCGTGAGGTCGTCGAGATTGATGTTGGAGACAGCGGCGGGATGGGCTGCCGAAGGCGGCGCTGCCTCTTCCTTTTTCTTCTCAGTTTCTCTGAGCTTCGGCGATTTCTTCGTAGCAAGGTTGTCCTCGTCTGAGTCAGCTTCTCGGGCTTTTGATGAAGAAGATTTTTTCTGAACAGGCTTGTCCTGGTCCTCATCCGCATCTTTGACTTGTTTCTGCTTGCTCGCTGTTTTGCCGGTCGTCTTCTTAATTGGCTCGGCATGA
>JAQGPI010000597.1 GCA_028293175.1 Verrucomicrobiaceae bacterium
AGGCTCCAGGAAGCGGACAAGGTCGATTTCAAGGTGCGCCTTCAGCAGCTCACCGCCCAGTACCTTCACGGCATCCGGCGGAGCTGCCTTGGCAGCGGTGATCACTTCCACTTTGGGGGCGGGAGCGGCACCTTCCACAGGTAGCTTCTCAGTTTCGACCGGTGCGGCGGAGACAAGACCATTGCTATCCAATGTCTTCAAACCGTTGGCCCCTGTTGTCGGCGCAGCCTTGCTGGGCGGGCCCTCCTGTCTTTCGTTTTCGATGCGCAGAACCCGTAGAACGGTGAAATGCTTCATCAGAGTGGCGCTGGCAAGGGTGTTGATGAAGGTCTGCAGGGGGGCCTGATCTGCCTCAATGTCCAGAGTCACCAGACGGCGCTCCACCATCTGAGCAATTTCGACCGGTGCCTTCACGGGCTTGTTGTCCTTGGCACCTTTCTTCTTCGACTTGGTGGTCGCAGCCTTCGGCTTGGCCGGCGCCAACACCTTCTTCGGCTTTCCAGCGCCCTTTTCCACCCCCAAATCAGAGCGGCTGATAGTCTCGATCTTCTTCACCCCGGCGTCGAGAGCGGCAGTGACAATGGAGTCTACACCATCCAGGTACTCATTCAAGTCAGGCGTCGCCTCGGACGGCGGCAGACTGCTGGTGTAGATATTGAAGCCGAAAGCAAAGTCCTTTGGCAGGGCTTCCTTACTGCGATCCCGGACTTCCGCGATGCGCTGCTTGAGTTTGGCTTGGAAATCGGTGTCGGTGATGGGCTTGGATGCCACTTCGCTTTGCAAGGCAAGCAGCACGGTGCCGAGCTTGCTCACTTCATCCTCGTAAGCGGAGACCTTTTCTTCCTTTGCCTCGACGTTGGCCTCGCTTGGATAGAGCTTGGACGATTCCATCTTGGCAATTTTTCCCGATGCGGTTTTCAGCGAATCCGCCGAAGTCGCATAGGCGTCGTACGTGAAATACAGAATGACACCAAGCCCAAGGGCTCCTGCGATGGCGGCACCCAAAATGCCGGCCAGTGATTTATTAGCGCGAATCCAGTCCATTACTTTTTGAATTGTATAGGCTGCTTTAAGGGCAGCCGGATTTCGAATTTGTAGGCATAGCGGTCTTCACCAGTCGCACCGGCTTCAGCCTTTACGTAGTCATTGAGCTTCTCCGCAATGTTCTCGGTAGCGAAGAATTCTGAACTGGCCAGGCTCTTGGTGAAACGGTAAACCACTTCCTGTCCCTCGTCATTTTTGCGGTACAGGCCCAGCAAGCGCAGCGTGTATTTGTCGGTTTCAGGTGCTGGTGGCGGGGCACTTGGATCGAGTGCTGGAGTCGTTCCCACAGCTCCAGGGAGCTGGAACAAGGAGGATACCGCCCCGGAGGCAGTGGTGCCCTGGGCGTTCTGCGACAGCACCGGCGTGAGCGAGACGTCATTCTTCAGCGGCTCGATCTGTGTGATCCAGATCAGGTCGTTCTGATACTTCTGATTCAGCTCATTGAGCACTCGCACCCAGTAAGAACGGTCGTTGACCATTTCCTGGAGCTGTCCTGCCTGTCCCTTCAGATCTTCGAGATGCTTGTCGAGCCCATTGAGCTGTTCCGCGTACTCGGTCAATTGCTGGTTCTTCGTTTGAAGTCCGGCCAGCGTCTGCTTCACGGCTTCATCCGCCTTCTTGAAGTAGATGATGGAAGCGCCCAGCAGAGCCCAGATGCACAAACCGGCCAGCACGAGAAGCGGGGCCCGTTTGGCGGCATCGCGTGCGTTGGCCACCGCATCCGGCACCAACTCCACTTCCATGGGAGCCGAGCCCGCGCCACGCAGAGCAAGGCCCACGAGTTCAGCCATGGCAAGGGAATCCTGCCCGATCGCATCGGCATTAACGCCACGGTCAAGCTGCACTCCCCGCAGAGGGTTGAGGATCTCCACCGGCACCTTGAACTTCTCCTGGAAGAACTCCGCCACGTAACCCATGCGGGAACCGCCGCCGCAGATAAAGATCCGCTGTGGGGTGCTGCCGCCCTGCTGGCTGCGGTAGAAATTGATGGTGCGTAGCACTTCGCCATGAAGACGGGTCATGCTGTTGCGGATCACTTTGGAGAGAGCCGCCAGTGCTGGGTCCGCATGATCTTCAACGGTGCCGCCCAGGGCGACAAAGCCGTGCGAAGTCTTTTGTTGCTCCGCATCTCCAAAGCCCAGGCCGAATTCCTTCGCCACGGCTCCCGTCACGGTCGCGCCACCCACCAGCAGATTGCGGGTGAACATCTTGCCGTCTTCAACAAACACTAAGTTCGTGGAACGGGCTCCCAGATCCACGATCACGACCGGCTCAGCTACCTCGGGATAGCTGTAGCGGAAGGCGTTGAAAATCGCCATCGGCGCCAGGTCCACGCCATCCGTCTTGATGCCGGTACTCGCGACGATGTCATTGATTTCATTCAATGCATCGGACTTCATGGCCACCAGCACCGCCTCGCGCTCGGCAGCGGACTGCTCGCCCACGAATTCGAAGTCCCACGCCACCTCATTGAGAGGCCAAGGCACATTCTGCCGGGCTTCCAGGCCAATGATTTGCTCCACCTTGTCATCAGACACCGGGGGCAGCTTCACGAAGCGAGTGAAGACCACGTGCCCCGGAACGGAATACCATGCCTCCAGCCCTTTGAGCTTCAGCCCGGCAGCCAGTTCGGAAACCGCCACTTTTAACTGCGGCAGGCGCGTGGCATCCACAGAAGGATCCCCCACCATTTCCGCAAACTCATACTTCTTCAGTATCAAGTCCCCCTTGGAGGACTTCGCAAACACCGCCCCTCCAACTCTCTGGGAGCCTAGACTGAGAACCGCCAAATGATTACTGTCTGCCATGCGCGCGTTGGGTAAATGCCTGGTGCGTTTTGAATGATTGGAAGGAAGGGCCGCCCTCGGCTACTTTACCGCTTGAAGATCGAAGTCGCCCCAGAAAGGCGCAAAAGGGGTTCTCTCCTTGGGGATGACGCACTCGTCAAAGCTGATCTTGTCTGCCGCTTCCCAGAACTTCGTGCCGGTGCTCGACTTGAACGCCAAAGGCTCGCCGCCGCCGGAGATTTCGACACCGAAGACGGAAACATCCGCCTTGCCGCCGTTTTCCTTTTGCAGGATGCGCTTCAGAGCTGCTGGCGAAACAAAGCCCAGGGCGTGCGATTCATCGGCAGCGACATCCTTGTAATTGATTGTGCCTGAGCCCACCACCTGCTTGCCATCGGCAGATTTGACACCCGCGAAGGCGAGGAAGTACTTGATCTCAAGCGATGGGTAGGTGCCCTCGCGGCCTCCCAGCGCACGGGCGATGGCGGACTTGAAGTCCACCTGCACTTCCAGCCACTGCTTCGGACGCCAGCGCTTGTCCACGATATTACTCGCCTGGATCAGCGGTGTGAATTGCGCCTCGAGTTTTACATCCACCCGGCTGATCTTGATCGAAGCCTTGGCATCCTGGGAAAAGCCAGCCGTAGCACACATGCAAACGGCTCCGCAGACGAAGAGAGATTTCAGAGACATAGAGTGGATGAGTTAAAAAGCCCAGGGGCTGTTGATTTGGGGAATTCCAATGTTTTAGCAGACCAATCGCCTCCGCATCAAGATGCGATTGAGAGAAATTGACGAAAATACGCCACTGTGCTGGCGATTCCGTCCGCAAAGGCCACTTTGGGCTCCCAATCAAGCAGTCGCTTGGCCAGCGCAATGTCCGGCTTGCGCACTTTGGGATCATCCTCGGGCAGCGGGCGGAAGTCGATTTCCGATTTGCTGCCGGTAAACTCCAGAATCGCCTTGGCAAAATCCAGCACCGTCATTTCAGTGGGGTTGCCGATGTTCACTGGCTCATGGTAGTCGCTCTGCGAGAGGCGGAAGATGCCGTCAACGAGATCGGAGACATAGCAGAAGCTGCGTGTTTGTGAACCGTCGCCGAACACGGTGAGCGGCTGGCCTTGCAAAGCCTGACCGATAAAGGCCGGCACGACGCGCCCGTCCTCGAGACGCATTCGCGGGCCGTAGGTATTGAAGATACGGACGATCTTCGTGTTCACGCCGTGAAAGCGATGATAGGCCATAGTCATCGCCTCGGCGAAGCGCTTCGCCTCATCATAGACGCCGCGAGGGCCGATGGGATTGACGTTGCCCCAGTAATCTTCCTTCTGTGGATGCACCAGAGGATCGCCGTAGCACTCGCTGGTGGAGGCGATAAGGAAGCGAGCACCCTTGGCCTTGGCAAGGCCCAGCGCATTGTGCGTGCCCAGCGAGCCCACCTTCAGAGTCTGAATCGGCAGTTGCAGGTAATCAATGGGGCTTGCCGGTGAAGCCAAGTGAAACACCCTGTCCACCTCGCCGGGCAGGTAGATGTAATTGGTCACGTCATGCTTGATGAAGTGGAAATCCGAATTGCCAGCGAGATGCTCGATGTTGCGCACGTTGCCGGTCAAGAGGCTGTCGATGCCAATGACCTGAAATCCTTCGGCAAGCAGTCGGTCGCTCAGATGGGAGCCCAAAAATCCTGCCGCGCCGGTCACAACTGCCGTTTTCTTCTTCATGAGGGTATAAAATGCGCTCTGAGGCACAAGTGGGGCCGATTGTCCGAAGAATCCCCCGTCACGCAAGCAAAAGCGTGCCACAGGGCCTTCCCCTACTCATTTCCTCAGCGTCGGCATCACCCGCCGTTTCTCCCGCACTGGTTCGCTCTGCGCTCCTTGTCTTTGGATGGCTTTGTTGGCAGCCCCTAGTTCAGCGGCGCTGGGTGCAATGCGCTCATCCGGCCGCCTGCCCTCGCCCACGCTGAAGTAGTGCGGCCGCCAATTGGGTACCTTCACCGTGCCCTCGCCCTTGTATTCCAGCAGCTCGCTCACGGGGAGCAGCACCAGCCCAGGCAATCCTCGAGCACGTGCCTTCGCAGTGAAATTGATGTCGTCCTTGATGAAGTCGACGGCACCCCGGGCGAGTAGTTTGAAGGAACTGGTGAGCGCCTCAAAATCATCCGTGGCCACGAAGCCGTCGCCCACCTGGAAGGTGCAGTTCGCCTCGCGGGCCACATTATAGCCCTTGATCGGCGTAGGCAGCAATGCGCCTAGCAGCGGCGTGAGGGGGCCTAGCACCGGTACGGCGTAAAGGTTGCCATTGAGCAGCACCATCGCCCCCGTGCCGCGCAGCGCCTTCCAGTCGTTCATCCGCCCGGTGAATTCCATGTGCCCTGTGACATCGCCCTCGGATTCCTGGCCCGGAGCATACACCCTGGCGAAACGCTGAAAGCTGATCGCATCCAGCCGCAGCGTGCCCTTGTAGGCCGCCGGCTGCCGAGAGGTATCGAGCGTCCCATTCAACCCAAAGGTGCCACCCAGCACCTGGGCACTGATCTCAAACGGTGATACTGAGTGACCGGATTTGACCTCGGCCTTCACCTTTTCGAACTGGACTTCCTTGCCCAGGATGTTGAATGGAAAATGCTCTGCCGTCACATCCACATCGAATGCGTTCGAATCATGATTTAGATCCACGTGACCCTGCGCAGACATCGGGCCGCCGAATACCCGGCCCTTGATTTTGTAGGCCATCTTCATTCCCTTGAAGTCCAGCGTGCCATTCGGTGAGTGAATCAGATAGTCGCGCCCCCAGATAGGATAGGTGCCGGAGCCGTCGGGCGACTTGAACTTCACGGACAGGTTAGTGACATCGGCCGAGTTCATGCCGATCATGCCATCCACTGAAACCTCGGTATTGGGCGTCAAATGATAGCGGGCGATCACCTCCGCCGTCTGCCGGGCGAACACGCTTGTGACCGGCACGGGATCAAGCTTGCCCTTCACCCCCGTAAGCTTCACCCATTTTTCGCCGGTCTCCACCACCACCTCGCGCGCCTCTGCCGTGCCCGTGCGGACCACGGCGCTCGCGTTGCGGAAAATCAGCTTCTGGTTGAAGAACTCCATCTCACCTTCGGCTGAATTGAACTCCACGCCCCGGTACTTTAGATCGCGAAATTCGGCGCGGCCCATATTGCGGCAGGTGGCGAGCGAGGTATCAGGCCCCTGTCCTTCCAGGCCCACGAAGATGGTCGAATTTTCGCTGAACTCGAAGCGGCGGATCAGCTCCCTCGCAGCTTCCTCCCCGGCGAAGGGAAGAAACGCATGTGGGTCCATCCGCAGCACTGCGCGGTATTTGAAGCCTTCAATTTCCTGGAACATCGCCTGCAACGTCACACTGCCCGATTTGTGCCTCAGCAGGCCATCGCGAATGTAGTAGCCCTCCGGGGCAACGCCGAAGCTGGCACTGAGGCCTTCGAATACTTCGCCGCGGGTGTTGAATCTGCCCGCCTGCACCTGTCCGATGGCCTCGATGGGCCGCTTTTGCATGGCTTTCGGCCCTTTCACATACCATGTGCCCTCCAGCGTAAGGCTGGGAGGAGCCGACTCATAAAAGACAATCTCCCGCAACGCATCGGAGAGCAGGAAGCACTTGGCCAGTTGCGGCAGGTCAGCCGTCGTGTGCAGGCGGAAGCGCACATCGTCGCCGGCCATGTCCCACGTCGCTGTGGATTCTAGTGTGCCCATCTTGTCCTGCAGGCGAAACTGCCGCACCTCGATCACCCCCTCGTGGTAGTCCGCCCAGGCCGCGAGCTCCTTGCAGGTGTAGCTCTCGTAGCCCAGCCCCTCCGCCTTGAAGTGCAGTGAAGCCTTGAGGTTTTCCAGCTTGTCAGCCGAGCCGTTCACCTTCAGCGCAATCTGCGGGCGCCTAGTGAAGGTGAAGCGCTTCAGCCAGCGCAGTCCCTCCTGAATCTGGCCGCGCTTCTCTCGCAGGAAGGCCATGCGCTTGGCGGAATTCTGCTCATCGAGTTTGATTTCCTCTGGGGTCCTATCCTTGCGGGGCGTCAGTTGGATGGAGCCGGTCACGCTCAGTTGCACACCCGCCACCTCGCCTTCAGCGCGGCGGATCTCCAATCGGTCATCAATGATGAACACGCGTGCATTCAGATTGTGCAGGTCCACCTGCCCCGCATCCGGCTTATCCGGATCCAAAGGCAGCGCCACGTTCGCAGCCGACAGCTCCAGCCCTTCAATGAAAAACTGCTTTTTGATGAGCTTGCTGTAGTCCAGGTCCATGTTCACCCGGTCGATTGTCAGCAACACATGCTGGCGTTGCTCGTCGCTGAAGACCCGCACGTCCCGCGCCACCAGCCCGTCGATCGGATGCAGGCCGAAGCGGCTGAACTCGATGTGGACGCCACGCTCCTCCATCTTTCCCATCACAAAGGCGCGCCAGCGCAGGCCAAACCCGTCCGTAAACAAATAGGCCACCCCTACTGCCACCGAAAGAAGCAGAACCCTGAGCAGGAAGCTTTTGAAAAAACGAAGCATGGGACGCGGCAGTGTAGAAGAAGCCGCAAGGATTGCCAGAGGGAAGAGCGTCGGAGTTACCCTGAAACCACTTCAATACCTTGCCCGAGGAATCCCAAACCCGCGCTGGACCTGAGTACCAGCAGTCGGCAAGGCGCTCGCCCGCATTCTTCCCAGCGCATTCTGCGAGGTCAGCCCCAGTCCCATATAATATGCAGCCACCCCGGACACCACCGCCGCGCTTTGCGAGGTGCCGCTGGCCATGGCCATCTTGTCGGTATCCCAGGCCACCGGCAGGCCCACGCCCGGAGCTACGTACGTCAGCCCGCTGCCTGAATTGGAAAAATACGCCTGCACTCCCTTCGCATCCACGCTCCCCACTGAGATGACCCCGTTCAACCGCGCTGGATAGGCCAGTTGGTCGTACTTCTCATTGCCCGCCGCCGCTACGATGATCGCTCCCCGTTGCAAGGCATAGTCCACCGCCTGCCGCAGCACCTGGCTGTCATCATATCCGCCCATGCTGATGTTCAGCACCTGCGCGCCACGGTTCACTGCTTCTAGAATGCCCTGAGCTAGCACGGATGTGACACTGTATCCTTTGTCATTCGCCACCCGGATGTCCAGGATGGAGGCATCGGGTGACACGCCGGGCACTCGATCATCCGTGCCTGCAATCAATGAAGCAACGCTGGTGCCGTGTGAATGAAACGGCGTGCCGTCGTTGACCAGATCCACATGCGTCACTTGATTATCGCCGAACGTCGGATTCGCTTTCACCCCGGTATCCAGCACTGCCACCGTCACGCCTTTGCCCCATTCCGTGCGTTCGCCCGTCGCATTGACCGCCTGCAAGAACTCCGTGCCTGAAGGAAGGGCACCGCCCTGATTGCTGGCGTCTGGCTTGGCCAGCGATGGCACGTTCATCCAATGATTTGCTTCCATCGCCGGCCGCGCCGGACCGCTCGCCGCCAGATAATCCCTCAGCTTCTGTGGAGAATCCATGCGCACCCGCACCGTTGAGAGCCCGTCCAAGGTGCCTACCACTTCAAGGCCATAACCCTTGGCCCGCTTCAAGAACTTCGCCAGCGCTGCCTTATCCTTGAACGTAAGCAGCGCCTCGTTTGGCACTGCCGTTTCGGATTTCAGCTCGCCAATAATCTCTGCCATCAACGGATCTTTAGCGGCAGCATCCGGTGCCACCCCCGTCGGTTTTTCCGCAGCCACAGGTGCCTTCGCCGCAGATCCCAGAGCCTCATCAGGCGCCACCTTGTTCAGCGAAGCCTGTGCTTTCAACGTTAGCTCCGGTGCCGATGAAAACAAGCCGCTGCCCAGCACCACCCAAGTGGCAAAACCAATCATAGCCAGCCCCGCCACCACCGACTGGTAAGTGGCTGTCTTGTCTTGATCAGATTCGTCCGACATAAAGAGGAGACTATACGCAGCTTAACATATAACGGCCAGAAGGCACACGGCGCCCATCTTTTCATTATTCATCTGCAATACAGACATGGCCCTAGGCCTCTCGGCGGCGAAGCTGCACGACCGCCTTCCATATGACCAGCAGCAGCCTATTCTCGTTCACCGAAAAACGGACGGCTTGCCAATCACCCCTACCCTTTGCCCGCACTCACCACGCCGCGCTGTGAGCCTTCCACGAAGACCACAAACTTCTCCACCTCGGGCGTCATCGGCGCACTGCGGATCGCTTCAATGGCCTGGGTGGTATTGAGCCCCTTGCGGTAAAGAGTCCGATAGGCGGCGTTGATCGCCTTTATCTGGTCTTCGGTGAATCCAGCGCGCTTCAGGCCCACCACGTTCAAGCCGCGGGCTCGCGCGGGATTGCCATCCACGGTGGTAAAGGGGGGCGCATCCTGCACTACCTTCGTGCAACCGCCGGTGATCACTCGCTCGCCCAAACGGCAGAACTGATGCACGGCGGTGAGGCCGCTGACAATCACGTAGTCCTCCACCGTCACATGCCCGGCCAGCGTGGCGTTATTGGAGAGAATGCAGTGACTGCCCACCACGCAATCGTGCGCCACATGCGAGTAGCAGAGGAACTGGTTGTGGCTGCCGATGCGGGTCTTTAATCCGACGCCGGTGGCGCGATGCACCGTGCAGAACTCGCGAAAATTGTTGTCATCGCCGATCTCCAGAAAGGTCGGCTCGCCCACGTACTTAAGATCTTGCGACTGCTGGCCAATGGAGCCGTAGGCATGGAAGCGGTTGCGCTTGCCGACCTTCGAGGGGCCCAAAATAGTGACGTGATGCTGCAACCAGCAGCCATCGCCCAGCTCCACGCCCTCGCCGATGATGCAGTAAGGGCCTACATACACATCCGCACCCAGACGGGCGGAGGGATCAATAATGGCGGTGGGGTGAATGCTGGAAGCCATGTAAAAGGAAGGGAGGGCGGCCAGTCATAGCCAGAACCTTGGCATGAGCAACTGCCTTGAAGGCAGACGCAGGACTCAAGACACCAGATACACGACTGACCATTCAACTCCCGGCGTCCCAGTCTTGTGTCTGGTGTCTTCCAGTCCGGTGTCTTATATCAGCCTCCGCACATTTTGCAGCCCGTCTGCCGTCATTACCGCTCCCGTGCGCGCCGCCACTTGAAAATCCACGTAGTTTTGCCATTGCATGGGCCGCAGGGCAGCGACGCCTGAGCGGCGCAAAAAGAAGCCGCAATCGGCGATCTCCCAGCCGAACTGCGAATGGCGATTGCGGTAGTCTTGCCGGTGCAACCACGCGCCAAATTCATCCTTGCGCCACACGGACGGATCATTGCCCGAAATCATCTGCGCCAGCGCCCAGACACGCGCCACCACCTCGCTGTCGTAGCCAAGTTCTGTGACGGGTTCATCCATGAGCAGTGCGGAAATCGGGCAACGGGCAAATCAGGCTTCGTCCCTCTTCCAATACGCTTCCCAGTCCGGCGGCGCGAGCGGCGTTTCGATGGCGTGCTCGATGCGGCCTTCGTTCTCCGGCACAAAGGTGGTGCTGGTACCATAGACCATGATCAGGTCCTTCGAGCTGGCGCAACGAATCGCATGCGCCACCCCTGCCGGGATCACCACGCCCACGTTGTTAGGCCCCGGCATGTCGTCGCCTTCAATGATAAAGCGCACCTTCTTGCGCGGCATCCCGGCGCGTTCATCGATGAGGAACATCTCGGCGATGCCGCTGATGAAGAACATGCAGTCCCACTGCTCCAGCGGGTACGGTCGCAGCGCATAGTTTTCCGGCTCCTGCACGAACAGCCGTTGAAACCAAGCCTCGGGCGTTGTGCCCTCCGGAATGTGCGGCGGATGAATGTGGAAGCCCTTGCTCGTGCCCGAGTACATCAGCGCCGTGGCCCATTGATTCGGCCACATGCCAATCTTGCCCAGCAACCCCTCACCCCGCCTCCCGAATTCGCCGAAATGCCCCCGGTAACGCTGCTGAAAAATGCGCCGATGGAACACCTCCACTCCAGGAATCGGCGACTGGCCCACCAGCTCACGAGCTTCGATCATCTTTGTCGAGTAGTCACGCGTGGCCAAAGCCGAGCGTGCGGCGGGGCTGAGAGCTTTCCAGAGATCGTTTTCGGGCATGCCGGGAACGGTGGCGTGAAACCCGCGCCCGGCAACCTCGGAAGTGAGGGGTTGGATGATGAAAAACATCCGGTGGCGGCAGGGGGCCAGCGGACTGAGTGACTGCTTACTTGCTCGTCCGCTCAACTACGAAAACGATGAGAGCAATAAGCGCGAGCAGCGGCCCCCAAAGGTGCATCGGGATGAAGAATAGCGTGTGCTGCGACTGATTGATCACGATCTCCTGTCCCGTTGCCTTGTCGATGGCGATGCGGTCTGACCGGCTCTTGAGATGACTGCCAAGGAACCAACAAACAATCGCCGATCCAACAAGAGAAAGCGCCAGCGGCCACTTGTGGGTGTCGTAAAACCCCTCCCCATACACGTTGTTGAACACAAGGTTCGCCACCAGTGAGAATCCAAAAACGATGACTGCAACGAGCCAGCCGAGTCCGCGCCAAACGATGACCATAGGTAAATTAATTTGAGTATTTTATTGAGACCAAGCGCTGTAATCGCCCGATCATCAAATGAGCCGACGCTTGCCGCGGGATCAAGCCCGGAATCGCGAGATCACTGAAACCTGCCCCACTTGAGAGAAACTATTCCAGCTCGGCCAGCCGTGCCATGGACCAAGTGGAGCCAAGGTTGCCGCCTGCTGCTACCTTGCCATCAGATGGGGGACCGTAACAGAGGCGCTGGCGATCACGAAATACAGTTATTCGGGGTCAGCCCATAGGGTTGACCAGAGCAAAAAACGGTAAAATTTGCCTTCCAAATGAGCCCTACTGCGTACGGTTTTATATGGAACGCCACGAACCAGTCGACAGTGCCCCGGCGGAAGATTCGACCCAAGTCGACCACAGCCGTCTCGGCCACTATCAGAAAGAACTGGAGGAGGCCAAGAGAGAACTCGAGGAAGAAAAGCACAAGCCCTTGGGTCTTTTCGATGACATGTTGAACCTTCTTTGCTGGATTGAAACTCCAGAAGAGAGGTTGCACAAAAACCATCTCGGAAAGGTAACCATCGAGGATGTGACGGGAGGCGAAGCGAGTCCTGGGAAGCCGCCGAAGATGGTCAGCAAGTTTGGGAAGCGTCTGCTCCTCGCTATTGCTAAGGCCAAGTAGGTCCTTGAGATGGCGCTGGCCTGTTAAGTTCTGCATCGATCTCTCCGTCTTCCTTTGAAGGCTTCAATAACATCGGCCTCAGGCTGAAAACGTCAGGTTGCGCTTCCGGGTGCAGACACCGGCCGCCTACTTGGCCTTTGCGGTGTGCTCGGCGTTTCGAATGAGAGCTTCCAACTGAGACCGAATGGAATCAGCCCTCTCATGATCGGGGTGACGTTTCAAGAATGCTGAAACCTTCTCGGTCTGCCGGAAATGGAAATGGCCTGCCTCCACGAGCGCCAGACGGGCGACGGCCAATTGAGCCTCGTCATCTGCGGAAGGCTCGGCGACAGCCATCAAGACCTCGTACTGCCTTTTGATTTGCTCAAGATCCTGGAGGCGGCGGCGGCAGGGGTAACATCTGCGGCAGTCCGCATCCAAAGGGAACTGACGCTCTTCGTACCAAAAGCGCTGTTCCTCGGCAAAGAACAAAAACAGCCGCCCGCAGTCCTCGCATTGATGCTCCTCATCATAGTAGTGCGTCACATGCACGGTGGCAGGGGCCTGTCTCAAAAAATCGGCCACAATCGCGGTGCCCGGGATGATTACCGGAGTCGTCTCATCCGGTACCGGGATACCAATTCCATGGCGCTTCATAAAGGCGCGCATGGGGTGATTATAGACAAGGGTGCGATAGCGGAGCTTTACGTCGGCGGAATGCAAATCCGCGTCCACGCCCGTTAAGTGCGGCGCACTTCCGTATCGCGGATGATCAACGTAGCCGTTCTGGGCTTTGGGCATGGCGATCATAGTATCTGCCCACAACCCAGACTCCACCAAGCGATAAAACAACCGCCACAATGGCAAAGAGAGTTCCACCCGTTTTGTCCGCATTTGGAGCGGTCTTCGATAACCCCAGCATCATCGCCATGAATCCAAAGGGGCAGGACCAAAACACAGGAAGATAGAGCCAGCGTCCCCATCGCCCAATCCCGTAGAGGATCGAGAGCCCCGCAATGCCCAGAAGAAAACATACAACAGAGGGGTGCAGGGTGCGCTTCACATCGTGCTCATACAGTCGCATGAACAGCATGATGCCGGAAAAAAACATAAGCCACAGCCCGCCGACGGCGAAGACCATGAACCGCACCACACTCCGCAATCTGGATTTTAGCAGGGACCGGGATTCATGGAGTTAATTGTGATTTCGCCGCCTGCTCGCCTCACCAAAACGAGTCATCCTTTCGTTCCTTCAACTGCCGCACACGTGTCTCGGCAATGCGGCGGATCAGATCCTCCGGCCACGGCTCCTTGTACGGCACCTGAAGCATTCCCTTCGTGGTCTTGTGCGGCTTCAATTCCTCTGCAAACGGCTCCAGACCCGCGGATGAAGGCGTGAAATTGAGATGCGCCTTGTGCGCGGAAAAGGCGAATATAAAGCGCGGCTCGATAAAGAATGGCGTGCCCCACTTGATCGCTTCCTGCGCCTGCGGTGCCACGCTTTTCAGCAGCGCATACAACCGCCGCAGATGCTCCTGCCCTGCCACCGGCGCCGCCTGGATGTATTCGTCGATGGTGTTGGGGCTGTTGCTCACCTAGAGTTTCAGTTATCTAGTTTTACTGCGGTGAGCTAATCATTCATCCCTTGCCATCGAGAATGGGTTGGATGCATTTCTCGATCCGTGCCTCTCGGGTCTTGGCCTGTTTGGCGGAGGAAAAGTGCATGAGGTAGAACCTCTGCCGTCCGGGCGTGAGGGCGGTGAAGGCTTTTTTTAAGGCGGGCATGGCATCCATTTTCTTCTGGAACTCCTCGGGTACCGTGTACTCTTCCGGCTTCTTGTAAGTCACTTCCAAACCTGCCTCCTCCACCTCCATGGCCTCGCGGATAAAGGCTTTTATGAGAGGTGCCAGCTTGGTTATTTCTTCGGCGCTGGTGAACTCCATCCGCCGGGCCGCCTGGGTGTTTTCGCCGGGCTTTTTCAGCACGTCTTTGGCGTCCTTGAGCAAGGCCCCTTTGCAAAACAGCAGCGCACAACAGTCTTTGAACCCTTGGATGATGACCACGTTGCTTTCCTGAAACGAGTAGCAAGGCTTGCCCCATTTCAGCTCTTCGGTGAGCCCGCAGCCGAGACAGATCGTCCGCAGCTTCTCGGTCTCTTCCCGCCACGTTTTGGCTTTGCTTAAATAGGCGTCAACTTGGGGGTTCATTCTGCTTGTTCGTTTGATTGATGGGTAATTGTTGGACCTCTCAGGGATAATAAGGCGAAATGGGGAAGCTCTCGGAACGGTGAGACAGCGTTGAAATTGTCCCTGCCAAGGAAACGGCAGTAGTCGCCAGTAGGAGAGCTATCAATGGAAGCCATAAGCGATAGGAGATGGTCGGATCGGCCTCTGCTGAGGCGGCACCGAGCAAATAAGCCAGCCAACATGTCAGGGCATAGCCGCAGGTCGCGAACCAAACCCAACGCGCCATGCGCAAGGGCAATCCACCGGTGGCGGCCGCTAAATGGAGCAAGTAAACAAGGGGCGTAGCGACGAAACAAATATACATGAAAAGCCCTCCAGCACCGCCTGAGTAATTCGCAAAGGATTTAGTCGCTGCATCAAACAGAATGAACGTCATGGTCAGAGCTATGACCGCGACAAATGGCGTGGCGATGCCAGTACCCAAAACC
>JAQGPI010000031.1 GCA_028293175.1 Verrucomicrobiaceae bacterium
GGGCAAGCTGCCCGCCCGCATGGCCGAGGATCTGAGCGAAGCTACTCGCCAGGAAGCCGCTCCCGAGTACCGCGCCGCCATCGAGAACTATTACAAGGCGATTGCGAACAAGGCGAAGAAGTGAAAAGGGATGAGTAAAAAGTAAAAAGGGATGAGAATGACTTCTAAAGCTAAACAATCGTGGCAGCCACAAAATGGCCAAGCCGCCGTATTACCCTTTTCACGTTTCACTTGTTCCTTTGCACTTCTGGTCATCTCCCTTTTTACTTTTCACTTACCCCTTATCCCTTCCTCAGCCGCCGAACCTCCGCCCACCATCTCCCCGCAGGTCAAGCAGTCCATTGACCGCGCCGTGAGGTGGCTGCTCCCTCAACAAAAGTCTTCCGGTTACTTCAGCGAGCAGAAGGAGCAGCAAGTAAAGCGCGGCGAGATCCCGCAAAACTCCGCGGCCATGACTTCACTCGCCATCATGGGCCTCACCAGCATTGGAAACATGCCCGGCGATCCCACACCTGAAGGCCAGGCGGTGGCCAAGGCGCTCAAGTTCATGGTGGACAACGTGACCCCGGATGAAAACGGCTATCTTGGCAAGAACGACCGCTCCCGGATGTACGGTCATGGCATCATGTCCCTCATGATCATGGAAATGCTGGGCATGAGCCAGGATGAAGAGGTGGACCGCAAGCTGCGCAAGATGGCCGAGGGCGCGGTGAAGCTGATCTTGCAATCGCAAAAGGTGCCGAAGAGCGACAGCAACAGAGGCGGCTGGCGCTATGAACCGCAGTCCAGCGATGCCGACATGTCGGTGAGCGTGTGGCAGTTGATGTCCCTGCGTGCGGCGAAGAATGCCGGCCTCGCCGTTCCCTCCGATGCCATTTCCGATGCCGTGGCTTACATTAAAAGAAGCTACCGCAGCGAGCGCGATTCGCTGGGCAATCCCCGCGACATGGCCGCCGCCTTCAGCTATGAGCCCTATGGCGGCCGCCAGACTTTCTCCACCACCGCTGCAGGTTTGCTCAGCCTCCTTGCCTGCGGCCAATATGCGGCCCCAGAGACCATTGGTTCCTCCAACTTCCTGTTAAAAAGCCCGCCTGAAATCAACGAGCCCTGGTTCTTTTACGGCAACTATTATTATGCTCAAAGCATGTACCAGCGCGGTGGCGACTACGCGGCCACCGCCCGCCGGAAGACCGAGGACACCCTGCTGAAGGCCCAGGCGGGAGACGGCTCATGGCTGCCACGCAATGGCAATGAGAAAAGCCAGGGGCCGGTCTATGCCACGTCACTTGCCTTGTTAAGCCTCAGCGTGTACCACCATTTCCTGCCGATTTATCAAAAGTAGCCAGACATCCATGCAATTCCGCCACGCGAAACAAGACGTCTTTGTTCCTGATCAAACTGATCCTCTCGCCGCCCTCCAGCGCGTGACCCATCTGGGCATCGTCTCCCATCAGGACGACCTCGAAATTGCCGCCTATCACGGCATCACCGAGTGCTTCCACAGTAAGGACAAATGGTTCGGCGGCGTGGTGGTAACCAATGGTTCTGGCAGCCCACGCAAGGGCCCCTATGCCGATTACACCGATGAGGAAATGCAGCAGGTGCGCCTCACTGAGCAGCGGAAGGCTGCCTACGTAGGCGAGTACAGTGTGATGATTCAGCTTGGCTATCCCAGCGATGACCTCAAGACCGAAGGCCGCGCCAATGTCGCCGCAGATCTCGCTCAGATCCTCACTAAAACCCAGCCCGAGGTGCTTTACATCCACAACCCGTGCGACCGGCACGATACCCATGTGGCGACCTTCCTTCGCTGCATCGAGGCCATCCGCAGCCTGCCCTTGGACAAGCGCCCAAAGGCTGTCTATGGCTGCGAAGTCTGGCGCAAGCTGGACTGGTTGCTCACTGAGGACAAAGTGATGCTTAAGGTGGACAAGCACTCCCATCTGCTGCGCCCGCTGCTAGGCGTCTTCGATTCCCAGATCAGTGGCGGCAAGCGCTACGATCTCGCTGAGGAAGGCCTGCGCCACGCCAACGCAACTTACTTCGACTCCCACACCACGGACAACACCAGTCTTCTGACCTTTGCCATGGATCTTACTCCGCTGGCCAACGACGACAGCCTGTGCGTGGAAGAATACACGCTGGGCTATGTCCGGCGCCTGGAGCAAGATGTGCAGCAGCGGCTGAAGGCTTATCTTTAAGCTCTGCGGCGACGGCGCAGCAGGGTAAGGCCACCAGCGACGAGCAGCAGGCTCGAAGGCTCCGGCACTTGTGCAACGGGGAGGAAGTAATGCGCAAGGTCGTAGTCGGCGGATTGATCACCCGCCAGTGCGCCGGCATCCGTTGCGTAGCCAAAGTCAGTGCCGCCGTAGATCGGTGCCATCTTGGCATCGTTCAGCGCGCCATCCACTGAGTAAGTCACCAGCGAGTCGGCAATGCCATCGCCATCGGTATCGACCATGAGCTGCAACGAAGTGTTGCCAAAGTAGTACTTCAGCACCTTCGCCGCAGCCCCCGCGATGGCGGTGTTCGCATTCACAAAGGAAGGCATCGGCGGCGTATCGAGCAGCGGGTCCCAGAAGTCATCGCCCGTGGTCAGGGCGTTGCCATCGAAGTCCACGACGTTGTCGCCGCCGTAAGCGATGCCCGTGACCGGACGCCAGTTGTCATTCGCGTAGCTGGCGTCAAAGGCTGAGATCGTTGCATCGGCCACTGCGATGTTAAGGGTCGCCAGGATGCGTGCCTGGGTCCGCAGATCCAGCACCGCACTCTGAATGATATTGGCCGCCACTTGATTCCACTGGCCAGCCGCGGTTGCCGTGCCAATGGCACCGGCCCAGGCATACGCCGCCGTGGTCTGCTCAGCCGTGCGCGTGGCACTCGTGCCGGAACCGAGGTCCTTCACTTCATTAAAGGAAGCCGCATAGGCCGCCGAGGTCACATCCAGCGTACCAGCCGGGCGGAACTGATTGCCCTGCGTGATACCAAATGGCACCACATTGCCCCAGCCCGGTTCCGTGGGCGGAAATTGATAACCAGGGCCGGAATGCGTTGGCGTTGCCGCCCAGCGGCCAATCTGACCCGATGGATTGTAAGGAGTCGTGGCCGCGTTTGATGCCCCATCCCCTGCCCTTGCGGTCAAAATTGCCGTTGCGACCTGGCTTCCCCAGTTGATCCCGTCCGTCTTCGCCTGGCCATTTCCAATGGTCGAAAGCTGGTCCGCGTACAGCGTGGTAAAAGAGCTGCCCATCGACGGGTACAGCGCTTCTAGCACCGTCTTGGCCGCCGAAGCTGCCGCCGCTTCCATGGAGGCACCGGAAGGTCCGCTTCCCTGCACAAAATAAGCCGTAAACCCGCCATCAATGCCGTTGATCGCATCGTAGATCGCCGTGCTCATCAGCGCCAGATCACGCGAGGCCTGCGCCACATCGGTACTGTTGGCTTGGATGGCGTTTATCGCCTGCGTGTTCCAATCCAAAAGCATTTCCGCTCGTGCGGGCAACGCCGAAGCCGCGTAGACAGCGGAAACAACGACAGCGAGGTGGCGGATAAGCGTTTTCATAGCGATTGGTGAACAATTTAGCAGTCCAAATCTATAATTTCAATAAAAATCGCAATATTCATTTAAATTTGAAAGAAGACTCAGGGCAGACTTTCCGCTATCACGTTGGCCACCCCTTCTCAGTTCAGCATTGACTTACCCTCCCCCACCTTCGAATATCGCCCTGCTAACAGGGGCGCTAGTTCGACTGGCTGAGACCTTCGCAAGAAGGAACCATTTGAACCTGAAACGGGTAATGCCGCCGAAGGGAGCAAAGCGCTAAATCTCACCACCAAGCCATGCCCGCCTGCCGCGCATGGCTTTTCTCTTTTTTACCCTTCGCCCTCAGGTCTTGAGTCTTCTGTCTTCCAGTCTTTCGTCTTCCCTATGATCGCCGACCCCAAAACATCCTTCGAGCCCCATTCCAGCGACCAGCTTCCCGCCAGCAAGCGCGTGTATGTGGAAGGCCAGATCCATCCCGATATCCGCGTGCCCATGCGCGAGATCACCCTCGCCCCCACCAAGGCGTTCAATGGCCGCATCGAAATGAATGAGCCCGTGCGCGTGTACGACTGCTCCGGCCCCTGGGGCGATCCGGCCTTCACCGGCACCTCCGATCAAGGCCTGCCCGCCCTGCGCGAAAAATGGATCACCGACCGCGCCGACGTCATCGCCTACGATGGCCGCGAGGTGAAGCCCCAGGACAACGGCTACCTCTCCGGCAAGCACGCCGAATTCGCCAGCACCGCCGAGCGCAACCGCCTTGTCGAGTTCCCCGGCCTCCACGGCGAGCGCCGCCGCCCCCTCAAGGCCACTGGCCACCCAGTCACCCAGCTCTGGTACGCCCGCCAGGGCATCGTCACCCCCGAGATGGAGTACATCGCCATCCGCGAGAACATGCGCCGCGCCCAGATCCGCGACTTCAAAGACGACATCGTCCGCGACGACCTCGACAAGCAGCACGCCGGCTCCACCCAGGTCCAGAGCGAGTACACCCCCTCCGTCTTAAAGCGCTTCCCCCAGCGCATCCCCGCCGAGATCACCCCCGAGTTCGTCCGCTCCGAGGTCGCCGCCGGCCGCGCCATCATCCCCGCCAACATCAATCACCCCGAGCT
>JAQGPI010000034.1 GCA_028293175.1 Verrucomicrobiaceae bacterium
ATCTTTCCGAGGCAGCGCTGGGCTGGTGCACCTTCAATGGCGACCACATGTCAATGTATCACGTGAACACCGGTGTGCCCAAAACGCTGGTGAGCTACCTCATCGCATGGTGCGCGGAGCAGGCCGAATTTGCCTCCGCCAACAAGGTGCTGCTCGACATCATCGCCACGCCTATCTCACCGGAACTTCTGCCCGCGAGCGACAAAGGCGAAATCGCGCAGCGGACGGAGGACAGTGTGGGCCCTTACCCACTGGTGGACTTTTTCCTCTACCATTTGGTGCGCCACGGATGTAGCGCCGCCAAGATCGCCTTCCTCGCAGGCATCGCCTTCGAAGGCACCTATACGACGGCAGAAATTGACCGCTGGCTGAGCCTCTTCCTGCGCCGCTTCAAGACCCAGCAATTCAAGCGCTCCTCCATGCCAGATGGACCGAAGGTAGGCTCCGTGGCCCTCTCACCACGGGGTGATTGGCGCATGCCGAGTGACTTAAGCGGCGGGCTTGGCTAGGAGGTTTGCAAAGGCCTCGCCGCCACCCTGCGGATCGCCTGCTCCAGTTTAGGCACCTGCACCGGCTTCATCAGATGTTCGCTAAAGCCTGCTTCACGGCTCTTGATGATGTCCTCCTCCATGCCATAACCGCTCATGGCAATGCCCGGTAGGGCGTAATGTGCTCTTACTGTCCGCATGAGCTCATAGCCGGTACCGTCAGGAAGGCCCAGATCGCTAACCATGACATCAAAGAGTTCCGCCTTGAGAAGTTCAAGCGCTGTGGATACGTTGCCGGCCACACTCACGACAAATCCGAGCCGACGCAGCAGAGTGCCTAGCGTGCGCGCCGTATCCGCGTGATCCTCCACCATCAGCAGCCGTAGCTGCCGCGTGTCTAGTTCAGATCTGTCCTCCTGAACAGGCAGGCTTGGGGCACCTTGCTCTAACGGCAATGTCACGGTGAAAATCGAGCCGCATCCAGGGCCTTCGCTCTCCACTTCAATCCTTCCCCTGTGCATTTCGACCAGCGCCCGGCTGATGGCAAGACCAAGGCCCAGCCCACCAAAAAGGCGAGTAATGCGAGCATCCCCTTGTTCAAAGGCATCGAAGATCCGTGGCAGAATTTCGGAATTGATCCCCTCTCCGTCATCCTTGACCTGAATCTGCACAGAATTGTCGGGACCGCACATCGAGATCAACTCGATACAGCCCTTTTCGGGCGTGAATTTGGCCGCGTTATGTAACAGGTTCCAAAGCACCTGCTGAAGACGGCCGGAATCCCCTCGGACATAGGTTTCGCCGTGGTTCAAATGGGATTCCAGCCGGATACCCTTTTGCAGTATTTGCGGACGGCAGATGGCGCAGACGTTCCTGACCACCTCATGCAGGTCCACAGGTTCCAGCCGCAGAGCCAGCTTGCCGCTGGTGATGCGATTTAGGTCTAGCAGATCATCGATCAGCTTCGTCTCCAGTTCCACATTGCGGCGGATCATCGCCATATCGTTTCTTAAAATGGCTGGCAAGTCAGGATCTGCCTCATGTGCCGCCGCGGCCATCAAGACCGGTGTCAAAGGCGTACGCAGTTCGTGGCTCAAAACTGCTAGGAAACGATCCTTGGCACGGTTCGCCGCCTCTGCTCCCTCCTTGGCCACTTGAAGCGACTGCTCGGCAATTTTGCGTTCGGTAATATCGCGCACATAGAGCGAAAGCCTGTCGGGCGAAGGATGGGCATGGATTTCCAGCCAGCGTCGCAATGGCGGGTAGTAGAGCTGAAACTCACCCGGCTTTTGCTGCGCAAGGCTCTCCTCATAAAAATTGCCGACGTCCGTTCCCCGGATATCGGGAAACCGCTCCCACAAATTTTGTCCCAAAAGCTGGTCTGGCGCGCAATACAGCGGTGCGACCAATTCCATGTAACTGCGGTTCACATAACGGAAACACCAATCAGAATCGAGCGACACGAAGGCATCGGACATGTTGTCCAAAATCTGTGTGACCTGCCGTGCGCTCTCACGCCGCACTTTCGATAGGCCGATGCTCGCTGTCACTCGGGCATGGAGCTCGCGAGAACTAAACGGCTTCACCAAGTAGTCGTCCGCACCTGCGTCATGGCCATCGATGCGGGCTTCCTCACCAGCTCGTGCAGAGAGCATGATCACGGGCAGATCGCGCAGAGCGAGATCGGTGCGCAACGCCCTCAGTAACCCAAAGCCATCAAGGACCGGCATCATCACATCTGTGAGCACCAAATCTGGCCGCTCACGCCGAACGGCTGCAAGGGCCGCAGCCCCATCCGCGACAACTTCCAAATCGTAATCCATGCCTAGCAGCCCGCCTACATATTCCCGCATGTCTGCGTTGTCATCGGCTAACACGATGCGTCCCCTGCTGGGCCCGCTCCTGCCGACGGAAGACGCCGCGCCTTCTCCAATACTCCAGCCTTCGGCCTCTTCTACAAAGCCAGTCACCATGCTCTCGTTTCGCTTTGCGGTCTTCACCGACAGTTGATCGGAAGGCAAATGGGCACTGCCGCGCGGAATTTGCACCGCAAAGGTGCTGCCTTTTCCTAACTCGCTCGTCACTCGAATGCTGCCGCCATGCAGTTTTACGAGTTCGTGCACGAGGGCCAGGCCAATGCCAGTCCCCTCATGGGTGCGCCCCGAGGCCCCGGTTACGCGGAAGAACCGCTCAAACAAGCGTGGCAGCGCCTCCACCGGAATACCTGTGCCTGTATCTTCAACCGCGAATTCGACGCCGCTCTCGTTCATGCGCAGCCTTACAGTGATGCTTCCTTGAAGCGTATGCTTGAAGGCATTGGACAACAGGTTCAGCACCACCTTCTCCCACATCTCCCGGTCCACATGAATGAGTTCTGGTACAGCGGGGCAATCCACAATCAGCGTCATGCCTGCGCCCTCGATTGCAGAGCGAAAGTTACTCGCCAAATCGCTGGTGAGCGCGGCCAGGTCCACGGGCTCGAAGGCGGCGCTTTCCCTGCCGGCCTCAATGCGTGAGAAGTCCAGTAGGGAGTTCACCAGCTTCAGTAGCCGAAGGCTGTTGCGCCGTGCCACTTCCAGGTCTTTGCGCAATGAAGGCTGCGCTTCGGCATCCAGTTCCCGTAAGGCATTTTCAATTGGCCCCAGCATCAACGTCAGCGGCGTGCGGAACTCGTGGCTCACGTTGCTAAAGAAAGTCGTCTTGGCCAAGTCCAGTTCCGCCAGGCGCTTCGCCCTCTGGCGCTCCTGCTCATACGCCCGCACCTTCGTCAAGGCTGCGGCGATCTGTCCGGCCAGCACCTCAATGAAACCACGGTAGGCCTCGTCGTGCGGGCGGTAGGGATTGATGCCTGCGATCAGAAAACCTGCGGGAGAATCCTGATTCGGGCCTGCCAGCGGCACTCCGGCCGCCATGCGCGGCGACGCATCCCACGGCCCCATGGGCACCTCATCAAACCGTACGTCGAGGTTCCTGACCGTGCGTGCGCTGGTTAAAAAGCTCTGAATAGGCCATCCGGTTTTCTCGTCCAAGGTGAGGGTAGCAGGGGCAATGCTGCTGCCCTCCGCTGCGCCATGCACGCTCGCGAGCCTGGCCGTTCCTCCATCAGCTTCGAAAAGATAGATCATCGCGAAGGGCAGATCCCGCGAGTTCGAAGCCAGCACCTGCGGCACGCTGGACCATAACTCCTCCTCTGTCTTGGCAAGCGCGAGTTCGGCGGCCAGATCGCGCAGCAGCGCCAGACGCCGCTCGCCCAGTACGCGCTCCGTCTCCTCGGTCACCACGCAAAGCATGCCCCCTACCGCACCCGTGTCATCAGGTATGGGACTGTAGGAGAAGGTGTGATACGTTTCCTCGGGAAATCCCCGGCGCTCGAGGAACAGCATCAAGGACTCATCCCAGGTGGCTTCACCCGTATCAATCACAGACTGGGCGCGTGGGCCGATCTCGTTCCAGATCTCCTGCCACACCCGCGAGGCGGGAGCGCCGAGCGCCCACTCCTGCTTGATGCCCAGGATGGGAGCATACGCATCGTTGTAGAAAAAGGTCAGGTCGGGCCCCCATCCCATCCACATGGCAAAACGTGAGGTTTGCAGAATCCTCACCACTGTCTTCAGGGTTTGCGGCCATTGTTCTTCCGGACCCAGCGGATGATCGGACCAATCAAAGTCCTTTATTCGACTTGCCATCGCTCTTGCATCGCGCACCCAGCCAACCTTGGAAGGCTGACCGTCATCGGAAATGGCTTCAATAGAAGAAGAAGTCATACACCGAGGCTGCAGGATCATTTGGAGGCAGTAATCATACCGTATGGAGTTGAGGCGGTCGCCGCCTCAACAGGCTACGAAATACGATTGAAGGAAGGATACTTTTTTTGCAAACGTTTCAAATCCACGTCCGCGCTTATCCAATTCACCCTTGTCATGCCTTCCGCCATCGCTATCACCGCCCATCCTGACGACATCGAGTTCATTGCCGGAGGTACACTACTGATGCTCAGGCAGGCAGGTTGGGACATCCACTATTTCAACGTCTCGCGGGGCAACTGCGGCAGCGTGCAGCACGATTCGGAAACAACAGCCCAGATCCGGCTGAAGGAGGGCATGGAGGCCGCGCGCATCCTGGGGGCACAGTTCCATGAGCCCATCGCGAATGACATGGAAATCGTTTACGCCCCGCAACTGATGCGCAAGGTGTCCGCCGCGATCCGCGCTTCAAAGGCCTCCATCGTGCTCACCCACTCGCCCGTGGATTATATGGAGGACCACACTAACACCTGCCGTCTTGCCGTGTCCGCTGCCTTCACC
The DNA here is from genome assembly GCA_028293175.1 of Verrucomicrobiaceae bacterium. Classification (GTDB taxonomy): domain Bacteria; phylum Verrucomicrobiota; class Verrucomicrobiia; order Verrucomicrobiales; family Verrucomicrobiaceae; genus CAINXC01. Next base: position 4,793 of record JAQGPI010000034.1, read on the forward strand.
CACGGCATGCCAAATTGGATTACTGATCCGCCCTTGCCGCCCTACGATGGCGATGTGACGGTGTATCACGCCATGCCGCACGGTCTGCGCACCCCTTTGCGCCAGCACGTAATGGCCGGGGCCTATGTGGACACCAGCAGCGTGCACGCCATCAAGCGCGAGGCGCTCGCCGCTCACCAGAGCCAGAAACACTGGCTGGACGTGAGCCAGGGCATGGATTCCTACCTTGTCTCCATGGACGACCTTTCCCGCGAAGTGGGCAGGCGTTCAGGTCGATTCGAGTACGCCGAAGGCTGGCGGCGGCATCTGCATCTGGGCTTCAGCGCCAGCGACTCCGATCCGCTTGAGGAGGCTCTGGGTGATCATTACCTAGTGAATGCCGAGTACGAAGCGGGATTGGACGAGGTGTAAACTTGGACGGCTGATCTTCCGCCCCCACAACCCCTTGCCTCCACACGGCTTGTGGCGGACGTATCGTTCATATCCCATGAGCGATAACACTCCAGAACCGCCAAAGCCCGGGTCACCGGAAGAAATCACCCGTAAGCTGGAGGATTTCATCAAGACCAGCCTGGGTGGCCAAGTGGTGTTCACACGCCTGGATTCGCAGGGAAATCGCGACGAACCAGAAAGCGAAGCTACCGCTCCCGAGCCGTTGACCGACAACAGCAGTGTGTTTGATTTCCGGCTCAAACCCGCCGAAATCAAAGCTTACCTGGACCGCTTCGTCATCCGCCAGGACGAGGCAAAAAAGGTGCTCTCCACCGCTGTCTGCGATCACTACAATCACGCCCGCATGCTGCGTGAGATGGAGAAAAATGGCGGCAAACTGCCAGAGTTCTCCAAGCAAAACGTGCTCATCACCGGTCCCACAGGCGTGGGCAAAACCTACCTCGTGAAGCACATTGCGGATCTCATCGGCGTCCCTTTTGTGAAGGCTGATGCCACCAAGTTCAGCGAGACGGGCTACGTCGGCGGCGATGTGGATGATCTCGTGCGTGATCTGGTAGCGAAGGCGGGCGGCGACCTTCAACTGGCTGAGCATGGCATCATTTATCTGGATGAGGTGGACAAGTTGGCCACGCATGGTGAACGCGGCGGGCGCGATGTAAGCGGTCGCGGTGTTCAAACGGCGCTGCTCAAGCTCATGGAAGAAACCGAGGTACCCCTGCATGCGCCCAACGACATCCGCATGCAGATGCAGATGATGATGGATTCCCGGCGCGGTGGTCGTCACGGCAAAGAGATCATCAACACCCGCAACATCCTGTTTATCGTCAGCGGCGCGTTCTCCGGCATTGAGAAAATCATCGAGAAACGCGTGGCACGCAGCAGCATCGGCTTTGGCGCGGCGCTGACCGAGAAACCCACCGCTGGCACTTTGCTACGCCAGTCGCGCACCCAAGACTTCATTGATTACGGCTTCGAGGCCGAGTTTATCGGTCGTCTACCCGTGCGCGTGGTCTGCGATCCGCTCAAGGCGGATGACCTGTTCCAGATCATGAAGAACAGCGAGGGCAGCCTCATCCGCCAGTTTGAGCGCGAGTTTTCGGCCTACGGCGTGCGCACCGGCTTCGAGGACGATGCCCTGCATGCCATTGCTGCCCGAGCGGAAGAGGAAAACACTGGTGCTCGCGGCCTGGTCACCGCCTGGGAGCAGGTACTGCGGGATTTCAAATTCGAGCTGCCCAGCCTCGGCCTGCCCGAATTGCTTATCAATGCAGCGCTGGTCAATGACCCCGCCGCTGTTCTGGCTCAATGTCGGGAGGAGGCCAAGCTCTTCCATGCCGATGTGCGCGCTGGGGAGGTGCAGGCCTTTGCCGATGCCTTCAAGCGCCTGCACAGCCTGGACCTGCATTTCACGACCGACTCCGTACGGGCCATCATCGAGCGAGTAGAGCGGGAGGGCAGCACTGTGGAGGCCATTTGCGCACGGCTTTTCAAGGACTACCCCTTTGGGCTCCAGCTCGTCTCGCGCAACAGCGGCACCACCGTCTTCACGATTGAACGGGCCGCAGTGGATGATGCCGACAAGCATCTGAGCGAACTGGTTGCACGCTCGTACCGGGAAGCGCACAGTGGCGGCACCGCCAGCGCATGAGCCGAATCCGTCCCGCCATCCTCTTCATCGGGGTGCTAGTCTGCACCCCCATCCTCGCCCTTCAACAGTTCGGCATCTTCAAGGAGATGAGGGAGGGAATGTTGCGCGCTTATGAGCAGCGCCTGCTGCTGCCCACCGCCGACCTCACGAGCCTGCGCGTGCTGAACTACGGGTACTACACGCTGATGGCCTTCCTTTGTGCCTGGGTGTGCGTAAAGATGCCACGCCAGTTGCACCGCTTTGCCTTCCTCATCGCGCTGTGTTTCCTCACCCTCACGCTCTCCCCTCTGCTCGCCTTTAACGGCATCGTTTTCGAACCTTTCTCCGGCATCTTTGCCATCCTGGGAGCCGGCCTGCTGGGCATTGCTTTCAGCGGCACCGAGCGCGGCCAGCGGGTGGAGAAGTTCCGTGAGTTCTTCCTAGGTCGCTTGTCGGAAGGTCAGTTTGTCCAGCTCGTGCAAGGCAATGAACCCGTGAAGCTCAACAGCAAGCGCGAGGTTACTTCCCTCACCTGCCGTTTGCTCAATGCCGACAAACTGAGCCACGATCTCGATCCTGATCAACTGGAGCTGATGTGCTCGGCCTTCATGAAGGCAGTATCAGAATTTCTTGTCTCGAAAGGCGGCTACCTGGACGTCTGCAACGCCCAGGGCATGGCGGTTCAGTTTGGTTTTCCCGTCGCCGACAAAGATCATGCGTTGACTGCCTGCAAGGTGGCGCTCGCCTTGCGCGAGTACCTTCAAGAGCTGTCTATTGAGCTGGAGAAACGCTGGCCGCACAAGCCCATGATTGGCATCGGCCTCAGCTCCGGCCCTGCTGTCTGCGGCCTCATCGGTTACCGCGAGTTCCAGTACTACAGTGTCCTGGGCGAACCGCCGGACCTCAGCCGCCGTCTATGCAATATGAACGGCGTGTACGGCAGCACCCTGCTCATCAGCGCCCGCACCTTCAAATTACTGAAGACGGCCATCGAAGTTCGCCCCATGGAAATGATTGCCGCCCCAGGCCAGATCAGCGTGAGTGAAGTCTACGAACTCCTGGCCGAGAAAGGTGCTCTCACTCCGCCTGAAGCCAGCGCCCGCGATGCTTTCTGGGAAGGAGTAGTAGCCTTGCGCCAGGGCGATACCAAGACAGCCATCACGAAACTGAACGCCGCCAAGGTGAAGGATCAGGAAGATGCGCCGCTGAAGTACTTCCTTGAACGTGCGCAAGCCGAGGCTGCTGGAACAAGCGGAAAGGCTGCGATAAAGACAGATGCGCTGGCTTAAAGAGATCCAATGTCCCTCGAATATCCCGTCCCCATTCAGCGCCTGATCGCGCAACTCAAGAGCTTGCCCGGCATCGGCCCCCGCAGTGCAGAGCGCATGGCGCTGTGGCTGCTACAATCCGGTCGTGCACGGGTATTACCGCTGGCGGATGCTTTGCAAGGGATCTCAACGCAGGTGGAGATGTGTCACGACTGCGGCTTCTTTTTGCAACGGGAAACCGAGTGCCTCCTATGCACCAATGACAAGCGCAACCGCGAGATTATCTGCGTAGTGGAACAGGCGGCCGACGTGCTGCGATTGGAGCGTTCTCGCGCTTATCAAGGACAGTATCATGTGCTTGGGGGCAAGCTCTCTCCTCTCGACAATGTAACGCCCGACGACCTGCGTATCGAAGCCCTCATGCGCCGCGTCGCGGAGCTTCCCGCCACTGAGGTCATCCTTGCCCTAAGCAGCGATGTTGAAGGCGAAGCCACCGCCCACTACCTGGCCGATGCACTCCGCTCCAGCAGCGTCAGCATCAGCCGCCTTGCCCAGGGCATGCCCGCTGGCGGCAACCTTGATCACGTGGACGAACTCACACTGTATCAAGCTTTGCAGGGCCGGCGTGTGGTTTAATAGAGGTCAGGAGTGTGAACCGTGGACTACAAGCCGAGTAACACCATCGGAGACGCGTAGGTGCCGCAGTGCTGGTTTGTGGCACGGTAAAGAAACGAAAGCACCGGCATATCCTCCAGAGGACATGCCGGTACAAAGAGGCTGCAGCGACTGCTGCTGACGACTGAAGTCCTTATTCGTCAATGACGACACGGCTGATCACGCGGGCATCGCCATCCTTCATGTAATGGACATGCACGGGCGCGCCCACCTTGATGCGAAGCTTCACATCGTCATCGGTGAGCACCTTGCCACCCGAGGTGACGTAGCTAACAGTATTACCGTAGCGATAAGTGACGGGACCGGTGGTTTCTTTGACGATGAAGGTCGATCCTGGAGTGTATTCCGTGATCGTGCCGGAGCTTGTGGTGGTGGTCGAAGAGGTCTTGCTGGAACCATCCGCTTCAACGGTCTTGGTCGTGGTTGTGGTGGAACTCTGAGCACTTGCAGCGGCTAGGGACAGTGCGGCAAAGGTCAGGCTGAGAAAGGTGTTTTTCATAAGGTAGTCGTATTGTTTGGGTCAATGACCTCAACTGAAGTCACCATGATTCGCCCCCCGTCCCTCTAGCGACCCTCTTTATTAAATCATAGCGGGTTACACCCCATGCGCTGAGCCAGTTCGCTGTGGACCGCCGGGTTTTTAATTGCAGCGATTTGTTAGGCTCGCCGCTTTCACCCCTGTTCACCGTCAGTGGTTGCGCCTCCGACTCTATCCATTGGAGCCGGCTGATTAAACCCCAGGCTGGGGACGGAGATCCGCTGCGGTTCATTACCGAACGGCTGTGACTTATTTAGAATGCCAGAGCGCGACTACTTCTTAGCAGGCGCGGGCTTCCACTGCCACTTTTCATCAAAGAAGCCAGCATCAGCGATGCCGCCGGGGGCTTGTGTGGTCTTGGGCTTAGTGATGTCCACCATGGCCCAATCCGGTAGCTTGGCAACTTGGCGCGCGTTGTTGAGATAGTCGTATTCGCGATAGGTGAAGCTGCTGTTGATCACCACGTAGCGCGCTGGGTTCAGCGGGTTCGGATAGATCAGCACGGGCATGGCACCAGCGCCTGGATGGCCTTTGCCATTGAGGGTGAGTGTGTCCTTGGTCCACTGGATCGGCAGCTTCGCCAGCACCTTGGCCAGCACGCTATTGCTGCCAGGATCGCCCCAGAGCACGAGGTTGCTTCCTGCGATGTCGGCCTCGGTGACGGTCTTGTCTTCCTTGATCGGCGCTTCGCCACGGAACTGGCGGCGCCACTCAAACACAGCGCGGTCGAGTTCGGCGGCGGCCCACTTGCCGGTGGCTTCATTCCAGGCCTGACCGGTGGGCTTCACGAAGACGAAGCTATTCATGAAAGCATCGTCTATAGGACCTTGCAGCTCATGTTTCTTCACAAGCTGATCCTTGGCTTCCATGCCCAGTACTTCGGCCCACTTGCCGCTTTGTTTGCTCAGATGCACAAGCCAGGAACGATCTGTCTTGGGACGGCTGACTTGGATCTGCTGGCCGTCAATGGTGAGCTTCACCTTCTCTATAAGCGAGAGCTTGCAGTATCCAGGGGGCATGTCGAGCGTGATGGCTGGAGTGCCCTGGGTCTTGACCTCGACAGCGCTGGAGCCGGTGACCTTGGCATGCACGCGGCAACGTTCCCACTGCTGATCAAGAGCATCAACAGTGATCCATTTCATGCGGTTGTAGCGCAGGGTCCAGGTGGTGAAATGCACGAGGTCCGGGCAGCGGTCACGGCCCGCATCGGCGATATCAGCAAGGCGGCGCTCTACTTCCGCCAGGGCGATGGGCATGATGCGATGCGCCTTGTCCGCCTTGATGCCCAGGGACTTCTGCTCGCCGATGATGTGCGTCAGGTCGATCTGCTCAGCCAGCAGCGCCTTCTCCATCATGTCTGCGGCCTGCTTCTGGTGGTCCAGCTCGCCGCTGTAGGCTACCGTGGGGCAATGCCACAGGTTCAGGGCGCTGTCCGTGGCGTTGTACCAATGCCAGAGCTTCTGCTCGTACCATGGCGTGTCTTCCACTTGTTCTTTCTGAGTCATCTTCAGGAACTCAGGCGTCTCGCTAAAGCCTGCGCCCGGATTGGCACCGCACCACAGGTCCGCATAGTGCGTGGCCAGATGCCATGCCGCTGCGCCGCCCATGCTAAAGCCGCGCATCATGATGCGGTTGTTGTCCACGGGGTAAAACTTTTTAGCATGCTCAATGGCCTCGAAGGCATCGATCTCGCCTGCAAACTTATTGCCGCAGGAGAAGCGGCCGAACGGATGCAGCACCAAGGTGTTAGGCGGATTGATCGAGCCCACGCCGGTACGACGCTGCTGAATGAAGCCCAGCTCCGTGGTGTTCTCAAAGCGGCCATGGCACCAGATGTCCAGCCGCTTCGGCCCATCGAAACCATTCTCCGGCACCACCATGCCGTAGGGCTGCACCGAGCCATCGACCTTCGACTTGTACCCGCGCACTACTAGGCCCGTCTGTTTAGTCCAAGGCGCGTTGCCGGTCTTCAATTCGACGGCACGCAGGCGACCTTCCTCAAGCTGATCTAGGGCTGTTTTGATGTCCTTCACATTGAACAACTCGTTGTAACGCAACGCCCAGTCGGTTGCTTTGTAATACACTTCCACATCTGGTAGCAGGTCTGCCAGCTTTGGGTTTTTAACCTGCGCCTTGGCGGCTTCATCAATGGCCGCCCGCAGTTTCTGCAGGGCCGCCGTGAGGGAAGCTTTGTCCGCGGCGGACACCTCCACGCCCAGCGGCGGTACGGGGCGCACAGAATCAGCGAGGTTGTCCTTGGGGCCATCGGCAAAGGCCGTGGTGGCGATGCACAGAAGCGCGGGAAGGCGAAAGGCTTTGTTCATTGGAAAAGTGGAGTGGAGACCAACGCAGCCAGGAATGCAACCTTACTTGTCTCTACTTCCGCCTCATCAAATACCGCACAAAGTCCAGTAGCCCGGCAAAGCGGTACTGCGGCTCAATGTAGTGCTGGATAACGTAGAAGACGAAGTAATAGGCACGGCAGAAACCCCAGACGCAGACGGCCAGCAGGGCGAAGGTGCGGAGATTTGGCGACTCCAGCCAAACCAAGCCCCCAGCCAGGAGGCCTATCATGAGCAGGAGCACGGCCTTGCACCACATCCAGCGCGGGTCTTTGAGATCGCTCATCTTGAGGCGATGAGACGCCGGACCAGCAAAACAGTTCAATGTAAACCCAGGCGGCGCGGCTAGGCCTCGGGCGTCATCAACGAGCTTTCATTGTCTCTAGAAAGCGTTTCCGAACGTTCAGCGGCGGGGCTTTCGCGCCGCATCAGCCACTCGAACAAGGGCGAGGCCATGAAAGTGGTCGCCATCGCCATGATCACCAGGA
>JAQGPI010000074.1 GCA_028293175.1 Verrucomicrobiaceae bacterium
GGTCCACGATGGAAATGATGCCTTGCTCATTGTCCTCCGTGATGATCGTGGGGCAGGACTCCTGTGACACGATATTCTTGTCATTGAGCGCGTGGACAATGGCCTCCATTTGGAGGGCGTCGAACACCAGGCCGGCTCCGTCGGTGTAGTCACGGGTGCGAGACGTTGTATTGGTAGTGGTGGTATCTCCGGTCCGGCCAAAGCTTGAGGTTACGGAAGGAACCCCGCCAGCAATGGTGGTGTTGGCGGCAAAGGTGCTGCCAAGATTTTGGGTCATGTTCAAGGCCTTGGTGAGCTGGCTGGCATTGGGCAGATTGAACAACGCGTTAAGGCTCTGGCTGGCCTTGATTGGCAGACCATCCCCAAGGATGCCTGTCCAATCCACACCGACCTTGCTGCCGTGAGCTTTGCGTACCCGCAGGATGCGCACATTGATGGCAATCTGCTGCTTTGGACGATCAAGCTGCTCCAGCAAGTCATGCACTCGCTGCAGTTTCACGGTGTTGTCCGTCACAAGAAGGACATTCGTCTTCTCTTCAAATTCGATCTGTCCGGAGTCGTGGGTAAGCAGAGGTTTGATGATGGATTTGAGCTTCTCAAAATCGGCGATGCCAACAGTACCACCGCCTTCTCCTTCCGCGCTTTTGGAGGAGTTGCCGCCTGGATGCGCGCCGCGGAGATACTTGAGCGGATAGCACATCACCTCCACCGGTAGCTTGGAGAGCTGGGCCTCGGTCATCAGGTAAACGGTGGAGCCCTGTTCATGAACGGCGAGGCCATAGCCCACGGCGAGTTCCTCCATCTGCTTTTTGGGATTGCTCAACTTCAGATGGCCGGTGACGTTGTACTGAGGCCCGTTTAGCTCATTGTTATAGTAATACTGGCTGCCTGCAGCCCGGGCGAGGTATTGGAAAACCTCATTGATCGGGGCACTGTCGATCCAGTAGCCATCCGATGCGAGTTCCGGCAGGGCGCTGATGCCGGGATTACTCACGGGGAGCACGGCTTCTACCGTGTTCTTGGCCGAGCCTGTGGGCGAAGAGAAGCGATCCGTGATCACAGTCACTGATTGTGTCGATACCGCTGCCTCCTGGCCCAGGCTCATGGTGCAGGCGCTGGCGACCGCGAAAATCCATTGTGTAAGCAGCTTCATCAGGGTGATTTTGGGGTTGGGGCTTCCATGAGCGAGACCTTGCCTTCAAGGCCTTCCCTTTGGGACCGGGCCTGCATGGGTTCCATATCCAAGTGTGGCACCAGGGAATGCGGGAGCACTCCGGCTTCCTGGCGCTTTACATCTCGAAAGAGAATCTGTGTGTCGTTCATCTCCACAATTTGAGCGAGAAAGACTTCATTCTTGAACGACAGCATCAGGACATCACCCTCGCGTACCGTGTGGCCGCCGATGAGCAGCTCCTTCTTGTCGAGGCTGATGCCAGTGAGCTTAAGCGTTTTCAGCGCCTGATTGAGTGTGATCCGCTCAGTTCGGCGGAAGGGGGCTGCCGGATTCACTGGCTGTTCGCCCTCGCGAGGAAAGGTGGCCAGGCCAAAGGGATCGATGTTACGGAGACGTGAGCCCAGCTTCGCCGCCAAAATCTCCACATCGCCTGAGCTTGGCAAAATAGTGGTTTTAGGCAGCCAGGAGGCACTTCCATTGCCCACGAACAAATCGGCCCGCTTCGGCGGCAGTTTTTTCTTCTCCGCAGGCACCCCTGCAAACGAGGTGCCAAAGATCGCCACCAAAGAAGCCACACCATAGAACCATCGGCTCATGATCATGGTTTTGCCTCCCCCGCTTTCCAGCAGATATGGGTCAGCTCAAAAACGAGATGCTCCGGTTTGTTGGGCAGCAGATCCACCTTCCGGGTGATCTTCAGTTCTTCTAGCACCGCCTGAGGCATCAAGGACTCCACTTGGAGAAGCGTCTCCTGCATGGGTCCGATGCCGCCTTCGAAGCTGCTCTTTACCCGGGCGGCATCGGTTTTGACCTGCCGTCCAATACGTCCCCTGTCCAAAGGAAACACCTGCGCGGTGCGTTCGAGCTCTATGTCCTGATACTTCGGCAGCATTTGGTCCAGGAGCTGGCTGAACATGCGGCCCGGATCGACCTGAAGAACATGCTGCTGGTCTTGGAAAACCTTTCGTTTAGGGGCGATTTCGGCTTCCATTTTCTGGATCGCCTCCACGCGGGCGACTTGTTCCTTGTAGCGCAATTCCTTCACGGAACGGACTTGTGACAATTTGCTGTTGGCGGCTAGCACCCCTCCTAAGAGCAGGCAGTTGAACAACGCTGGCGTTACCAGGCCGAACCGGAGAATGGGTTTGGTGTAAGCGCTCATGGTTCAAAAAGGCTTCTCCGCTGGCAGGGCAAGAGTGTCCTTGTCAGTGATGGTCTGCGAAATAGTCGCTTCGAAAGTGAATTGGAAGGACGTCGAAGGATCCTGTGAGGCGTCCTCACTGCGGGCATCCGCGATGAACCTGGGGTTGCGCCCCTGAGTAAGCGTCACGGTGAGCTGGCGCCCGGCCTCTGGAGCATAGCTCGAGTCGCCAATGGCCTTTCCCGTGCGCTCGAAGAAAGCGCTTAGCCAGCGTTGGCTGTTCATGTTGCCTAGCAACTCGAGAGCCTGGGGCTTGGCCAGCCCCCTAAACGACCAAGTGCGCACCAAGCCGGTGGCTTCGGTCTGCTGTCCATTTGGCGATGAAGGCCCTGGACGGCTGGCCTCCATTCCGTAATTGAACGTCTCAAGCCGTACCGCCGTTTCTTCCGGGAACAGTTGAAGCATGAACTCGATGGTGGTCCACGCGCGTGATCTGGGAAGCAGTAGACGGCGCGTCAAGTCAATCTGACGACGTTCTGTCTGAAGTACGGTCTGTGTGGCCTCTGTTCGTTTGAGCTGCGCCGGCGTGAGATTCCACGAGGGATGATTGGATGCGGCGAAGAATCCAAAAGCCCCAAAGGCACTGCACGCAATCAGCGCAATGGTGAGCATCAACGTAAACGCGGAGGAAAACCGCAGAAGACGCAAGTCCTGAAGGGTGGGATAAAGGGCGTCGAGCTTGGCGGTGTCAAAGAAGCTGCTCTGCGTCATCCAGCCATTCCACAATGCAGTGAAGGTCTCGGTGCGCGCCAGAGCGCAGCCCCCCCCCTCAACTTTGGCCACGATGCCGGGGTCATAGACCAGGAATTCAGGCCGGTGTCCAGGAATCCCCTCAAGGGCCGGATGGTTTGCCAGGTCAATGCTCCGCCACTCAATGGTTTGGCGGCTCAGGGAGTAAACCTCCAAATCTTTGCAGGCCGCCTGCAATGCGGCACTATCTCCGGAAACCAGCAATACCCGCGGCGGCTGGGCGGCTGAGCCGGCACCCGTCAGTTCCGCGCTTACCGCCATGCTGAGAATGATGTCTCCCAGACCGGATGGCACCAATGCGTTGCCCCTGTGCGAAAGGCTGCGGACGCTGCGTAACTCCCCGGCGGGAGTGAGAATAAAGACCGCTGTGTATTTCAGATACGGTATGACGATCAACTGTCCGCCCGCGAGCGAGGGCTCGACAAGGGGCAGTGCTGCGAGCATCTCCACAGGCGCAGCCGTCACAGCCACGCGGATGGGCAGCCGCAATTCCTCCCCATGCGCGAGCAGCTTCGTCAGAAATGCTTCGCGTGAGCGAGACAGCGCAAGAGCGGTGGCACGGGACTGGCCTGACGGAGCACCCCAGAGCGGAAGCAATCTCCACGAGGTCGTTTCGACTGACACTTCCTTGTCAGCGAGCACTTCGCGCGGATCATCGATCAGGTTGTATCGAAGGATGCCCAGGTCATCGGCCACCTCTGCTGTCGAGTCGGGGGACTGAGCAAGCCCGGCCAAGGCAAACTCGTCCGCGACATGCAAAATGACGCCTAGGGCTTTTGGACGCGTCCCGAAATAAGCAGGGGACAGCAATTGCCCGATCAGATCACCCGCGTTTTCGCCGGTGGTCAGATTCGCCAAGGGAATTACCGGCCCGGGCCTCCACAAATTGTCATGGCGGGAGAAAGTGGCTGATATCACTTCTCTCCCGCCATCGAACCAGAGGTGCCATTGGCAGTGCAGATCAAACGCATCCCGGTACCAGTTACGATCTGACGCCCTGCTCGTCTTGGTAGCGACCAAGCGGGCTTGGCGGTACACGTCCGCCGGTTTCAGTTCGCATGGATCGGTGATCGAAAGCACGGTAGTACTTCGGGTGGGTTTGAGCTGGACTTCTCACGGCATCAGCCTTCAGCGTTTACCAGTCCTTGCTATCGCCGGTGGCGCCGGTGGTCAGGACGTGAGTCGTGACACCATCAGCGTCGGTGTAGTCGCAATTACCGTAAGGGATGCTCACAGCCGGAACTGTACCGGTCCACGCGTACGTTCCTCCCGAAGGACATGTTGGTTGGTTCTCCAAAGCTTTGCCAGCGCCGAAGGCGTCCGTTGTGGCCAGCACGCCTCCGATCGCCAAGTTCTGGAAGTTGGAATAGGCTCGGATGGCCTTCTGCACCTGGGCAAGCTGAATCTTGCACTTGGCTCTGTCTGCGCCCTTCCGATAGGAGCCAATGCCCATAAAGACGACGGCGATCAAACCCAGAAGTAGAGCGATGACCAAACTGATTTCAATGAGGGTCATGCCGGAGGCACGACGGAGGCGCCTCGAGAGGCCACTGTTGCGAAGAGTAATGTTTTTCATAATTTTAACAACTCCAGTTTATGGTTTAAATCATTTATCGCCACTAAACATTTGTTTAAAAAACATAGGTTTTCCTCGTTGCTCAGAGCGCTTTATTGTAAGGAAGAAATAAGGAAAACACGGCAACCGATGACGTCCTAGCGCTTGAAAGGAAGTCATCCTCCAGGATTATTCGACAGATCGTTACAAGGCGAACACATCCAAGCGACCACTCTTTACAGTGTAGCGGAGAGCATTTTCCAGTCACGATCCGGACCCGATTGGAACATCCACGTCCGGCGTTTCAGATAGTGCGTGCCATTCCAAGCCCAGTCCTGGATGCTTAGCTCACGGGCATTTCCGTCGATGACATGAAATCCATTTGGCTCGCCTTTCCGCCGATGTGACGTGGCGGTGGAGACGGACGAGAGGATGCAAGACCGGGTGGCCTGACCAGCCTTCAAAGGAATGGCCTGGGCATAGCTCATGTGGAAATGACCGGACAGTATCAGGTCCACGCCAGCGCGATTCACCGCGGAGGAAAACTCATCCAGCCTGCCAATGAGTTGCCGTGGTGTGCCGCCGGGCGGTGCTGCGGGCGGATGATGCACGACCAGCACATGAAGCACCTCCTTGTCAGTGTCTCTGAATGAACTAGCGAGGCTGGCCATCTGGCGGCGGGAAACACGGCCCCGAGACCAATCCAGATACCAGCCTGCGGGACGTGCTGAGTTAGCACCGAGCACGTTGATTCCCGGTGCCCGCCACACCGGTTCGAGGTTGCGATCCACAACGCTCTGATAATTTTTCCACGGACTCAGAAAGCGCTCCCAGATTTTCCAAGTGCCCTGCACGTCATGGTTTCCCGGGACCACGATCCGGGGCAGCGGAATGGAATCCAAAAAAGTCGTCGCCTCCTGAAATTCCCTCTTCAGCCCACGCATGGTGAGATCACCACTGACTGCCACCAGATCGGGACGGGCCTCCAGAATCGCCACGCGCAAGGCCTCGGGCAGACCAGGCTCCACCGCGCCAAAATGAAGGTCAGAAATATGCACCAAACGCATGGCTTCAGGACTCGAGGGGGATTTTCGCGGCCAGTCGTGGGACTATGGCGCGCAAGGCTTTGGGCCTTAATTTGACAGTGAAGGGCAGGTCGATTTTTTCCAGCTCGCCATCCATCATGACAGAAACGCGGCGTTTGCGTTTCACATCTAAGTCGAGCTCCGTGGCACGCATGACTGAGATCTCGCGATCCTGCTTCCAGCGGCCCATGATCCACGTCACGCAGGATTTTAGTAAGCCGAGCCGCGTCTGATGCTTGGAGACATAGACGGTGAAGTAACCCGCGTCGAGGCTACGACGCCTGGGGATGATGCCGAAAATGTCCTCGTAGTCATTGTTTGCCAGCAATACGAGGCGGGTGCGGTAGGTCTGGACGGACTCGCCGTCTTTAAGGCGCAAGTGCAGCGGCGGAAATGTGGCCGCGCTCTTCAGGGAGTGCCAGAGGGTGTAGATAGATTTGACGATCCAGCTCCCGTGATATTCCGCCTGGCTCATGACCTGGGAGGGATAGAAGCCGAGCACCACCAGGCACATGTAGAGCTTTTCATTCACTTCCAGCAGATCGATCTCGCCCACGGGTGAGGAGACGAGGAGCTTTGCCGCCTCCTGCCAGTCCATGGGCATGCCGACATCACGGGCAGCCAGGTTGAACGTGCCGAAAGGAAGAATGCCCAGCGGCTTTTGGTGCCCGGCAAAAATCGTCGCCGCCGTGGCCACCGTCCCATCACCACCACCCACGATAACCGCGTCTGATCCACCATCACGAGCCACCTTCAGCGCTGACTGCACTTCAACTGCCTTCACCTTCTGAATCTCCGCCTTGCAGCCGAGCGCTTCGAAAATCTCCCGCAATTCCTCCTCCACCAGCTCCGGCCCCAGTTTCATGAGCGTGCCAGATACCCGATTCAGAATAACCGTCAGATGCCTGTGCCGTGTCGCTTCCACGGTGCTTATAACGATTGCGCGGCGCGCGAGGATGTCATTCGCCTTGTGATGCCTGGATTACTGAACGGACTTTTGTCAAGAATCATGGCCTGACCGGAGATTTTCAAGACGCCTCAGAATGTTTGGTGCAGCGTGAGCGCTCGCTACTCGATGACGGCCGGGTTTAGAATTTTATCCCCTATAGGTGTTTGCAGACGAAATCACGGACCTCTGTGAGAAGTTGGGTGACTTCGTCCTGGGTTAATTCCTCTTTATTATGAGTTGCGCTGTTGCCGATGGCTGCCATCGCCTCAATGTGCTTCATCACGGTTAACGGGTAGATTTTACTTTCATGAAGGGCACCGGTGAAGTCGTCTAACGTGGGCTGGTCTGTTTGCAAGATCACACAGGCCTGTTCAGCCCATGCTTTCAAATGTTCTTGCAAGACTGCCCTTGCGAGGACGCCCGCCGCAATAAAGTAGCCTGATTCGTTCAGACATTCAGCCTGCTCTAACAGGCCAAGGAACACCTCCGCACGCACAAGTTCTCCCGTATTGCCAAGCAATCCGCTTCGAAGCGCCAGCTGAAGGTGTTCAAGGGTGCCAATCTGGGCGCTTGGTATGGCGCGGCCATAACTCTCCTGGAAAATCTCTTTGTAGTCTTGGCCCGCATCGCCCAGCAGCCTTATAAAGTTGCAGCAACCGGCAGACCATTTGGCATACCTCTGCATCACCGGAGGGTGGTACGGTATGTTGGTTAAATCGTAATAGGCTTGGTAGGCCTTTCCTTCCTCAATCAGACGCTCCACCTCCAATGATGATGACTTCGCTCACCGGCAGCCCGGCGATGACCTCATCCCGCGTGCGCTTCCTGCGTTTGCTGCCTATCGCTGGTGCCGCCGCTTCTTCAGCCTCCAAGTCGCAAGCGGCCGAAGCGGAGGCATGGTCTTTTTTTGAGATGTCATCAGGCTCTTTGTTCAAGGCATCGAACACCATCTGCAGCTGTGCACGGTCAAGTTTTTCGGAGGACTTGCTGAAGAGCTTGCGCGCCATGGCATCGACCTTCAGCCGCAGCACCGCGTTGTGGTGCTTTAGGTGTTCGTTCTCTTCCTTGAGCGCCTCGACTTCAGCACGCAGGACGGCGATCTGCCGCTGTGCTTCGTCGCTAGGGGTGCCGGGCATCACCGTACAGTGTGATGTACTTATAACGCACGGCCTACGATGATCTTGTCATCAAGTGCGCTCGTACCAGCCGCGAGGTTTCGCTCCACGCATGTCGATGCCGTCGGTGAGCATGGCAAAGGCTTCGCTAACAAGCTCAAGCTTGGTCTGCCCGTCCTGTGCTGGACGTGGCCAGAAGAAGGTGCCCTGCTCAAGGCGCTTTACCATCAGCCACATGCCGGTGCCGTCCCAGTACAGCACCTTGATGAGCCTGCGCCGCTTGTTGGTGAACACGAACAAGGAACCGCTGCGGCTGTCCTCCTTGAGCTTGTCAGCCACCAGGGCATGCAGGGTGTTGATGCCCGCGCGCATGTCGCAGGCATCCAGCGCGATGAAGACCTTCAGACTGCCGGAGAAGCTCAGCATGGCCGGGCAAGGGCTTGGATGAGCTGTACAGCCAGGGGCAAATGGGCCGCTTACGTGATCTCAAAGCTGGCACCACCTGCCAGCCTAACAAGCAAGGGAGGGCAGGCAGCAGCATCCACCTCAGGCAGCCTCACCATCGCTTCTGCGAAACGCAGTGCGACAGGCTCAACATGCTGACCGACAACGGCTTCACAATCACTTCCCTTCCCTGCCTCTTGCGCCACTGGTGAAGGTCTGATAAGGAATGCCGGCGGCGCGCGCAAACTGCGGTCCAGTCAACCCGGAGCGCACAAACTCTGCAAGCACCGCCAGCCGGTGCTCTTTGGTGCTATGAACACGACCATGCGCATCACGCTTCAACACCTTGCCCGCTACAAGACCCTTTGCACCTTCAGTCATAGCTCACTGCTATGACTCAGGGGGCATCCAGTTCATAGCGATCCTACAGGGCACCTTATTTGACGCTTACAACCCTGGAGCAGTTGTTGAAAGAACGAAGACAACAAGGACCCTTCGACGGTCTTTCGGTGCTGCGCATGGCATCCAAGAAAAATCAATCCGGATTTCGACACCCTGCCTGCGTCGATTCCGGAGAATTTCATGGTGGTATACTCTCTGTTATGCCGTAAGCCCCTGCCGGAGGGAGCTAGCTTCTTCCAGGTACCGAACGCTTTTCCTCCTGGTATGCTCCAGTTGTGGTGGTCGGTCCGCTGGTTTGTCTACAGATGAGCGTGTTGTGCTCGCTCAATTTGGAATATTGATTTTATTCTTGCTTTCCAAACATCAAAATCATAGCGTCTTCTTGGAAAGAGGTTTGGCCAGACAATCGGCTCCGCTTTTCCAAGCATCAACATGGGAGCGCAAAGCGTCTTTTATCCCCTGTGGTGCATAGCGATCAAGATGTTGATCGCTTTTCAAGCGTTCCCAGCGGACTGAAAACGTGCGTTCACGATACAATCATTTTGTCGTGGTTTGCGCTACAATCGCATAATTGAAAAGATTGGGATATTTGTTGAAAGGAATTGTCTTTTGGTCCGCCGCTTGAGAGAATGCGGACCTTAAAACCCGTTAAAAGTCGGTTTCTCCTGGCCCTTTTGACCAACTTTCTGTCCACTTTATGAGAGCGATGATTCAAAAGACAGGGGCCATCTTTGCCTCGGTGATAGTGCTGACGATCCTTCAGGCGCTTTCTCAAAACGCAATGGCCGCCGCGCCCACCGTGACGGTGAACACAGCCAATCTTGCGGTCAACGCACCGACGATGACCATCACGGGCACCAATTTTTCTACCACGGCGACCAACAATACCGTGGCCTTCAACCTGGGCGCGGTGGGCACGGTGACCTCTGCCACGCTCACATTGCTGACCGTGACCTTCAACACGGCGCCTACCGTCGGCAACCTCACGGCCATTGTCACGGTTGCAGGCAACGGCAATTCGGGCACGGCGGTTCAAGTGGCAACCGCCGTGCCCGCGCCCTCCGTCACGCTGAACACAGCGAGCCGGGCGGTCAATGCTGGCACCCTGACCATTGCAGGCAGTAATTTCTCTGCCACACCGGGCAACAACACCGTTGCCTTCAACCTGGGAGCCGTTGGCTCAGTGACCGCCTCCAGCGTAAACTCGCTGACCGTGACTTTCTCCACTGCGCCTACCGTGGGCAATCTGACCGCAGTGGTCACTGTTAGCGGCGTGGGCAACTCTGGTGCTGCTGTTCAAGTGGCTACCACTGTAGCTGCTCCCACCGTCACGCTCAATACGGCGAACATGGCAAGCAACGCCGCCACACTTACAATAGCAGGCACCAATTACTCTATCACGGCGGGCAACAACACAGTGGCCTTCAACTTGGGAGCCGCTGGGTTGGTGACTGCCTCCACGGCGACTTCTTTGACCGTGACTTTCTCCGCCGCACCCACCGCTGGCAATTTAACCGCCACTGTTACCGTCTTTGGTGGGTCAACTGCTGCGGTCCAAGTCGCCACGGTCCTGGCCGCACCCACCGTCACGCTGAACGCCACTACTCGTGCGGTCAATGCAGGCACTCTGATTATTGCAGGCAGTAATTTCTCTGCCACACCGGGCAACAACACCGTTGCCTTCAACCTGGGAGCCGTTGGCTCAGTGACCGCCTCTAGCGTGAACTCGCTGACAGTGACTTTCTCCACTGCACCGACTGTGGGCAATCTGACCGCAGTGGTCACTGTTAGCGGAGTGGGCAACTCTGGGGCAGCGGTTCAGGTAGCCACAACCGTAGCCGCACCCACTGTCACGACTAATACGGCGAACATGGCAAGCAACGCTGCCACCCTCACCATTGCAGGCACCAATTTTTCCACCACAGCGGGCAACAATACGGTGGTGTTTAACTTGGGAGCCACTGGGTTGGTGACCGCCTCCACGGCGACTTCCTTGACAGTGACCTTCTCCGCCCCACCCACCGCTGGTAATTTAACCGCCGCCGTCACCGTCTTTGGCGGAACGACAGCCCCGGTCCAAGTCGCCACGGTCTTGGCCGCACCCACCGTCACGCTGAACGCCACCACTCGTGCGGTCAATGCCGCCACTCTCATTATTGCAGGCAGTAATTTCTCCACCACACCGGGTAATAATACCGTGGCTTTTAACTTGGGAGCCGTGGGGTCGGTAACCGCCGCCACCGTCAACTCGCTGACGGTGACTTTCTCCACCGCGCCCAGCGTGGGCAACTTGACTGCCGTGGTCACTGTCAGCGGCGTGGGTAACTCAGGTGCTGCGGTTCAGGTAGCCACGACCGTAGCTGCTCCCACTGTCACGTTGAACACAGCCAGTCGCGCGGTCAACAACGCAGGCACT
>JAQGPI010000087.1 GCA_028293175.1 Verrucomicrobiaceae bacterium
GTCACTTGGGATGAAGCGAATCGCTTCTGCAAGTGGCTGAGCCGGAAGGAAGGCCGCACCTATCGGCTGCCGGCGGACTGGGAATGGAGCATCGCTGTAGGCCTGGGCGAAGTGGAACGGCCTGACACTCGTATGGTTCCGCAGCAGAAGGGGGACGTTGGTCGCGCTGAATTCCCCTTTGCTAGCGACCATTTCCCCCCCTCCAGCCAGCAGCGGGCAGGCAACTACGCCGACGCCAGCCTGCACGCGCGCCGGCCCGATGCCACCTGGATCGACGGCTATGATGACGGCCATCCTGCCACCGCCCCGGTCATGTCCTACACGCCCAACGCTTTTGGCCTGTACGACATGGGCGGCAATGTCAGCGAATGGGTGCAGGACTGGCTCAACTATTTAGGAACGGACCGCGTGCTGCGCGGTGGTTCATGGTTGGATGCTGGCGAGCGGAGCCTCTACTCCGCCAACCGCCAGCCGGCCAAGCCCGACGCACGGCAGCCCAGCGTGGGCTTCCGCGTGGTTTTGGAGGCACCGTGAACCTAGCGGGGTTTGCAGTCAGTGATCTTCTAGACGGGCTTTCCTTAGTTTTTTTCGATTATTTTCAGCAACAACGAAACGCTGGGTGCAAAACCGGACATTGGAGTGTGACAGCGGTTGTTTGACCCCTGTCGAACGGACTACTCCCCATCCAATAGAAACACAGCAAAGAATATGGACCACAATCCTCCCACGCAGCCCGGTTGTAAAACTCAGGCCTCTCAGCGCGACACAACATCGCGCTTCCACTCCATGCGCATGACGTGGTTCAGCATGGTCGCTCTGGCTGCAGCCAGTGTAGTCGCCGCGCCCTCGGCTTCCGCCATCACTCTCACTGACGACTTCACTGGCGGCTCCGGCGGAGTGCCAGCAGCGTGGACAGATTTTGGTCCTGATCTGACTGGTCCAGTCGTGGAAGGCGGCGGCCTCCTGACAATTTCCGACGGACGTGGCAACAATGGTCCGCATCTGCTCATCAACAAGATCACGGTAGGTCCCGTCACCGGCTTTACCATGAATGTGGACATCGCCTCCATGACCTCTTTTGCGGGCAGTGATCCTACCGCGACCGTGGCTGTGGGTGCCTTCAACGGCTATGCCGTCGTGGTGCAGTTCAGCTCCGCCGCGAAGAAATTCATGGCCTTCATCAACGCGCCCACCCAGGGCCGCTTCACCATCCCGGGCTCCCTGCCATCGTACAATATAGGCGACCCGCTCAGCTTTACCGTTACGGCCAGCCTTGACCGCATGCGGATCACCAGCCCCACGGACAACTACGACTCGGGCGACATCCTGTTCTCCTCCGCTCCTGTTGCTGGCTTCAATTCGCTCGCGGACATCGGTGCCAACACCGGATTCGTGGTTGGCACGGAAAGCGGCGGCAGCGTGCCGGATGGCACTCTGGCCACGGTCGCCTTTGACCGTCTGACGCTGAACTTCACTCCTGTGGTCGTCGCACCGCCACCTGCAGGTGCGGTCAGCGATGCGTTCTCCGGCAACTCCGGCGGCGTGCCGTCTGGCTGGGCCGATGTGGGCCAGGACACCAACCCGGCCTCGACCGTGGTGGAAAATGGCGGCGCAGTGACCATCACCGACACCCGTGGCAACGGCGGGCCGCAGTTTATCCAGTCCACTACCCCCATCGGCGCTCTTACCGCCTTTAACGTGGACGTGAACATCGCCTCAATGACCTCCTTCTCCGGCAGCCGGCCAGAGGCGATCATCGCGCTAGGCACGCTGCCTCCCAACCTGGACAGTCCCCATGTGCCCAACTACCTTTTCATTGTGTTGTTTGATGCGGTGACGAAGAATTTTAAGGTGCTGATCGCGGGCCCGACGGTGGGTTCCATCGAGCTGCCTGGCATGCTTCCCTCCTACACTGGCGGCGCGCTGAGCTTCTCCATTGCTGGCACCAGCACAGGTTTCCGCATCACCAGTCCGACCAACAGCTATGACTCCGGCACCATTCCCTACACCGCAGTGATCCCCACGGGCTTCAGCCCCGCCGCTCTCGGTGCCAATCCGGCCTTGATTCTGGGCGCGGAAAGCGATGGCCAAGTGCTCGATGGCACACGCGCCTCGGTCGCCTTCGACCAGGTAGTGCTGAATGTCACCCCTGTCATAACGGCCCCGCCGGTGGCCAATGCTGGCCCGGACCAGAGCGTCAATGAAAGCCAGTTCGTCACCCTTGACGGCACTCTCAGCAGCAACCCTGGCACCGGCGCGCTCACTTATGCCTGGAGCCAGATCTCCGGCCTGCCCGTGGTGCTCTCCGATGCCTCTGCTGCAAACCCCACCTTCACGGCTCCCATGGTCGCAGCCGGTGGCAGCACGCTGACCTTTCAGGTGACCGTTACCGCCAATGGCAAATCTGCCGTGGACACCGTCAATATTGCGGTGGTCAACGTGAACCACATTCCAGTGGCCGACGCTGGCCCAGACCAAACGGTGGCGGAAGGTGCTGCGGTGACCCTGCATGGCGAGCACAGCTTTGACATCGACGCTGATGTCCTCAGTTACACCTGGACTCAGGTGGGCAATCCCTCCTTCGTCCTCACCGGCCCCAGCCCTGCCTTCACTGCGCCGTTCTCCGGAACCAATGGCGCTCCGGGCGTTGTTGGCACGCTTACCTTTGTGCTGACTGTTGATGACGGTTCGCAGGCCAACGTGACCGACAGTGTGACGATCAGCATCACCAACGTGAACAACCTGCCAACAGCCAGAGCTGGTGCCGACCAGACGGCGACCGAGTTCACCACTGTTACACTCAATGGCAGCGCTAGCACGGATCCCGATGGCGATGCGCTGAGTTACACCTGGACCCGGGTGGACAATCCAGCCGTGGTGTTGCAGGGCGCCACGCCGACCTTCACCGCTCCTGCGGGCGGCAGCAGCGTTGAGTTCCAACTTACTGTGAACGATGGCTACGGCGGCAGCAGCACTGACCGGGTGATCGTCAACGCCCAGCGTGCCGGTTCCCCACCCGTCGTAACCGGCGCGCAGCCTACCGATACTACCCTCTGGCCGCCTAACCATGGCCTAACCTCCATCGGCATCACCGGCGTGAGCAACAGTACCTCCGTCAAGGTCACCAGCGTGACCCAGGATGAGTCTACCAACGGCCTCGGCGATGGCGACACCGCCGTGGATGCGGTCATCAACAACAATGGCACCGTGCTGCTGCGCTCTGAGCGCTCCGGCACTGGCAATGGTCGTGTGTACCACGTGCATTTCACCGCTTCCAATGCCACCGGCAGCGCCTCTGGCATGGTGAAAGTCAGCGTGCCACACGGCAAGAAGACGGACGCCGCTATCGACGGAGGCGAACTCTTCGACTCCACTCATTAAACGACTTCGCTAAGGCGCCTGCCTGCGCTGAAGGGCAGAGGGCGAGACTCGCAAGAGTCTCGCCTTTTTTGTGATCAGTGGAGCGACGGGCGCATCTTTTTGGAGGTGCGAAAACGACGTCGCTACATAGGCGACAAACTGGCGGATGGCACAGGGGGCCCCTGACCTGTCTTTCCGTTCCGAACAACGGCTCCAAGCTATCTCACCGGGTGTCCTTCAAGATCTTCAGCACCGCGCCCACGGTGCCGGAGCGCTCCACGCAGCCGTGCGGATAGGGCACTACGTCTTCCGTAGTCGCCCCCGACAGATGCGCGCTTTTGTAGGGCACCACGCCGTCGGTTCCCTGCATGGGGTCCACCGCATTGCCCACGCCGATGACGGAATGAAAGGGCACTTGCAGCGGACGCCGCGCCAGCGCCTGGAAGTAGGGATGCTTGGTGGAGAGGTTCTCCACGCCCGTGTTGCCCCATTCATTGAAGGAGCGCAGCGCCGGATTGATGTATGCGGGCGGCAGGGCGGTGAGCGATTGGAAGCGTTTGCGCGCCGTCTTCGGCAGGGTCAAAATCACATTGGCCACCGTCCGTACAATCCCGATGTCTGCCACCTCGCTGCCTTGATGCGGAGTGGTGATAAAGACCACCGTGCGCACGTTGGGCAGGTGGTGAAACATCAGCGATCCGCGCACCATCTTGCGCGTGGGCGCATCTAGTTCGCTCTCGATCTTGTCGGGTGAGGCGGTGTAGAAGGCGCGCCAGAAATCCATGCCGGAATCCACCACCTGCATGCGTGAAAGCAGGCCGCCCATGCTGTGGCCGACGAGCACCATGTGCTGGAAACCAGCATCGCGTTGGTGCGGGTCCAGCTTCGCGCGTGCCTCCTTCAGCAACTGCCGCAAGCGGGCGGCGGAAGTGGGAATGGACAGTCCGGTAGGGTAAACAAAACACACGGGCTGATACCGCCGACGCAGCTCCGGATCTGCGAGCAACTGGTTGATGGCGTTCTTCCAGATCACCGGGCCGGAACGCAGGCCGTGGACGAACACCACCGGCACCTGGGCGGGATCATAACGATTGATGAAGAAGAGCTTGGATTCATCCTCGCCAGTGACGGAAGGCGCTAGGTGGCCTTCGTCATCCTCATCCACCGTGGAATCAGTGAGGGAGAACTCCAGCGGCGCGGTCACATCCTCCGCCAGCGGCAGGGAAGCAGGGCCGGCCTTGATCTCCCGCACCGCCAGAGGATCGTACAGCCGCAGCCGTGCCGTGCCGGTGCCTTCCGCAAACTCCAGCACCGCCGTGGCGGGAAGATAATCGCCCTTCGCCGGGTGCAGCGGCCGCTGTGCGCGCAGCGGGTCATCCTGCACCAGCACCACCGGTACGCCCACGCCCGGATGCGTCGTAACATGGTCAAAGCCGGTCACCTTTACCTCCGCCGACACGCGGCAATGCGCAAAACCTTCGAGCGAGAGGGTGCGCGATACGCCCGGCGATGAAGGCCCTTGATCGGGCGATATCCGCCATGCGGGGGTCGATCCCTTCACCTCGAAGGGCTTGCCCCAGCCTGCCGTGCCTTCTAGGGCGGCAAGCGATTTCACCGCCGCGCGCACCTCCTCATTGTAGACCCGCTGCGCCTCCAGCGCCGCTGCGGAGCCTGACTTCTCGGTCTGCATCCTCTTCCAGGCCGATTGCGCGCGATCAATGCCGGTAACTTTGCTGCGTGGGCTCCACGGCGTGCCCGTGCTTTGACAAGCTGTGTGGCACAGCAGCAGCCACGGCACTAACAGCAGGCCCAGTCCAGGGCCGGAAACAAACGGTTGGCGGAGACGCCTCCAGCAGCGGGACACCGAAAAAAAGCCGCCCTTAAGTGGCGGGGCGGCGGGCGCGCAACAAGATGCGGGGCAGAGAGATGATGAAGTGTGTATCGCCTCTTATGCGCCAAGCACCCGCGTTTGCAAGGTCCACCTGCCATTATACTAGCGCGGCATCCGGCGTCATTCCCCCGCGCTTGACCTTAATCCCTTGTTTCTCAGGAGTGCGCGAAGAGGGACTCGAACCCCCGCATCCATGGCGAGACCCTCGAGAACTAGCAGCGTCGAGCCGATGGCTTTGTTAGCTTTCTCCCCATGCTCTATGTTTTGAGGGGTCCTCAAGCAAATCCTACCCCCCGCATATCCTTACTTGCTGTGATCGAAATTAATAACAAGCTCGACCCAGCCCGGGGGTTAAATGATTTTCCTGGCCTTCGGGCTGGTAACGAGTAGAATAAATAAGCAGATTTTCCACTAAAAATTCTTCACTGTCTCGCTGGATTGAATGCCTTGGTATAGCTATCAAGTTTGATATTCGCCACGCGAACCTCGCTTTCAGCTTAGTCACTACATATCGTTAAATTCCAGCAGGTTATTTGTTACTATTTATATCCATGAGCGCCAGCCTTGAAGAGTTGAGCAACCGAGCTTCGGACCTCTTTGATCCCGATCTGGCAAAACAGGTCGTCCAGGGGATGGAGCGAGACGCAGCCAGTGAACCCACTGGCCAGCCCGCCCTTGAATCGGTGGCCACTTTTTTCCTGGGCGACCGTTTTTACAACAGGCTTCCCACCGGCAGAATCGAGGGGCGCATCAACGTCGTGTGGAACGGCCCGGACAGTTTCGTTTTTGTGCCGGATCCCAATCACCCTTTATGGACGGGAAATGGGTTCTAACGGATGATCTGGGTGACAAAGAAGCAGCGATCTGGGATGCGGAGACCGGCTCACGTCTTTTCCAACTGCCCCACCAGGCGCCCGTCTACACAGCGGTATTTGATCCTTCCGGCACCCGGGTGGCCACTGGCAGCGCAGACATGACCGTGAAGGTTTGGAACGCGCAGGACGGCACCCTCACGAGAACGCTGGCAGGTCACAAGGGGGAAATCCGGCTCCTCGCCTTCAGCCCCTCCGGCAAAGTGCTGCTCACGGGCAGCTCCGATGCCACGGCGAAGCTCTGGTTCGAGGGCGAGAACGAAGCACGCTACACCCTCACCGGTCACGCCCGACGCATCACCGCCCTGGCCTTCAATGGCAATGGCAGCCAGATCGCCACCGGCAGCTACGACGGCACCGTCCGGCTGTGGGACTTCAACGACGGCTCCACCCCTTCCCCTCCAGACACCCAGGCAGGCTGGGTGCTGTATGGCTGGCTCGACACCAAATCCGAGCCTCCCCGCCTGCGCGCCCAGTCCCTCGCTCGTGAACCTGACACCGGCATCCGCAATGAACTGCCCAAGGAGGGCGACACCGTCAAGGCCTTGGCGTTCATGAACGTTCGCGACAACATTACCCGCGACGACGTAAACAAACGCTGGAACCAGGGAAAGCCCGTCGATGTCCTGGCCAAAGGGCAGAGCGTCAAGGTGCTCGCCGTCCAATGGGACAAGAACATCAAACCGCCCGCCGTGTGGGTGAGAGTTAGGCGAAACTGAAGGCGAAACTGAATATTTTTGCTGGCAACAGGGTCGACAAGCATCATCCTGTCATGTTGGACGGTCGGGGATGCGCCTCAAGGACACGAGTTGCTCAGGACCTGGGGAGCCAGAAAGAGCCCGTGCAATCTAATCATGGACCGCGCGTATGCAGGCAACGAGACGCTTCAACTGGCCCCGATCTGGGATCCATCCCCTTGGTGCCGCCCAATCCCAACCGGCTCAATCCTTGGCGCTATGACCGGGTCATGTACGCAAACGCAACGAAGTGGAGCGCCTGTTTCGACGGCTCAAAGGCTTCAGGCGCATCTTCTCCCGCTTCGACAAGCTCGACGTGATGTTCACCGGCTTTATCTATTTTGCCCTGATCGTTGAAGCCTTGCGTTAGTGTTAACAGGCCCTAGAGATCACCGATAAACAGTGGACACCCCTTGCTGACCTTGTGTCAAAGTTCAGAGCGCGCCAGGCCGTCCAGGTCGGGGCGGAGATCTGGAGCGGTCGCGGCGGGTTGATCTAGTACCTCCCTTAATTTGTGAGCCAGGCCGGACGGGGTGAATGGCTTCTGTAAAATTAGGAAGCCCTTGTTGAGGGCACCCTGATGGAGCATGGCAGTCTCGGTGTAGGCAGAGGTGAACAGTATCCGGGTTTGCGGGTATAGCGCCTGGACTCGTTCGACGTGGCCGGTCTCCGGATGTTGCCCCAAACCCAGGGCTTCGACGCCATTGGCTGCGGCCAGAACCGTGTAGCCAAGCCGCCGTAACAAGCTCGTCGCCATCTCCCGCAAAGCCGGATCGTCTTCAACAAGCAAAATGGTTTCGGCCCCCCTGGGCAAACCGGGAGCATCGAGACGCGGGGCTGGAGCCTTCTCTTGGTGTCCAATTTGCGGCAGATAAACTTTGAAAGTGGTGCCTCGGTCCTTCTCGCTATAGACGCTCACGTGGCCACCGCTTTGCTTGACGATGCCATAGCAGGTGGACAAGCCCAGCCCCGTTCCCCCGCCGAGGCCCTTGGTCGTGAAAAACGGCTCGAATGCGCGGGCCTTGACTTCATCGCTCATTCCCGCTCCGGTATCGGTAATGGCCAGCATCACGTAGTTGCCCGGTTTCAGTTCGGGATACCTGCCCACGCTCTCCAGGTCGAATGAGATGTTTGCG
The DNA here is from genome assembly GCA_028293175.1 of Verrucomicrobiaceae bacterium. Classification (GTDB taxonomy): domain Bacteria; phylum Verrucomicrobiota; class Verrucomicrobiia; order Verrucomicrobiales; family Verrucomicrobiaceae; genus CAINXC01. The sequence continues at coordinate 7,997 of JAQGPI010000087.1, forward strand.
GTTTCCACAGTGAGTTTGCCGCCATGGGGCATCGCTTCGCGAGCATTGATAGCCATGTTCATGATGACCTGTTCCACCTGGCCAGCGTCCGCCTGCACGGCCTGAAGGCCGGGACCAGGGGCGATGTGGGTATCCACTGTGTCACCCATGAGATGTGGCAGCATGTCTTTCATCCCTGCGATCACGCGGTTGAGATCCAGAACCTCTGTTTGCAGGAACTGCTTGCGGCCATATGCGAGGAGCTGCCGTGTAAGCGTGGCGGCACGACCTGCGGCCGTGTTGATTTCATTGACGTTTTCAATCAGGGGGCTTGCTGGTGGTAGATCGCCCAGCAACAGTTCACTCTGACCCATGATCGCCGTGAGGATACTGTTGAATTCATGCGCGATGCCCCCAGCCAGTTTGCCGACGGTCTCCAGTTTTTGCGACTGAAACAACCGGGCCTCGAACTGCCTGCGTTCGGTGATGTCGCGAAACGTCCAGATACGGCCATAGTACTCCCCGTCTTTTCCCACCACGGGAGCCGAATACCGGTCCAGGATCGTTCCGTCGTTAAGGTCAATCTCATCGCGGCTGACCTCGTCCGGGTGGGCGTAGAGATGGCGGACTTTTTCGACGAACTGCTCGCGGTTCTTGATCATCTCGGTCACCCATCGGAGCTGCGTCGCGTCATCGCAGTCGTCGGCAACAGCCTTTGGCATTTTGAACATGTCCGTCATCCTCTGGTTCTGCAGGGTCTTTTTGCCCTGCTTGTCGACCACCAGAATACCATCAAGGGAACAGTTCACCTGCGCCACGAGGAACGCCGTCTTGCTTTGCAGCTCTTCTTCCGCGCGGGTGTGTTCGATCACTTCGGCGTGCAGTGCCTCATTGGTGTGCTGTAATTCGTTGGTTCTTTGCACCACCATGCGTTCCAGCTCTTCCATTTGGCGCTGGGATTGCTGCTGCAGCCACCTTTTCTCGGTAAGTGCGTGGGCAAACTGGAGCGCCTCAACGGTGTCGAACGGCTTTTTGAGAATCAGCAGCCCGTCGCTGTGTCCGAGTATGGCAAACATCTCACCCCATGAGTAGTCCGAGTAAGCTGTGCAGATTACCACCTGAAGATTTCGATCAAGCTCCCAGATTCTTTGTGTCGTTTCGATGCCGTCCCAGCCAGGCGGCATGCGAATGTCCACAAAAGCCATCGCGTAAGGCCGCCCTTCTCCCAGCGCCTTCTGCACCATCTTCACGGCGTCTTGTCCCTGATAGGCCGAATCAACTTCGAACTGGGTTTGAGGAACCGCGACGGTGGCGCTCCCAAAGAGCATCGCCTCTGTTGCGTCAAGGGCCTTACCGGTAGTATTGGACGGGCAGAGAATCTTGCGAAAATCATCGTGAATCGCCCGATTGTCATCAACGACAAGTATCCGCAAATTCTTCTTCACGGTTAGCTGAGGGTTAGTTGGCATAGGTGTAGTCTTTCGTGATGCAAGGGAGCTCCAGGGTAAAGGTCGCGCCGAGGCCCGGGCCGTCGCTGTGAGCACTTAGGGATCCTTCCATTTCCCTAGCAGCCAGCGCGCCGCTGTGCAGGCCGAATCCGTGACCGTCTTTCCTCGTAGTAAAGCCGTGGTTGAAGATGCGAGTGAGGTTATCAGCAGAAATCCCTATCCCGTTATCGATCACGGATATCTTTACTCCGCGGCCGTAGTTGGCCACACGCACCGTTAGGCGCCGTCCCGGGCTGTCGAAATCTTGGCAGGCGTGTTTAGCGTTGCGGAGCAGGTTCACCAGGATTTGCAGGATCTTGTGCTTCTCAACGTTCATGGGAGGCACCTCTTCAAACTCCCGGACGACCTCCACCTGATGGCGGCTGAAGGCCCCCTTATTGATGCGCAGGCTGTCTTCCACCAAATGGACGATGTTCGTCATTTCCTTCACCCCACCGACCCTCGCGTAGCTCTGCTGCATGGCCACGATCTCCTTGATGTGTTCGACATTCTGCCGCAGCGACTCCAGTTCACCGACGATGGCCTTCTGGTCTGTGATGAGATGGTCTGAAAGCTGTGCGAGATGTGCGGGCACATGCCTGCCCCTGGCATCATGGGTGATGAACTCTCCCAAGTCGGCTTCGTGCTCCGCCAGCAAAGCGACAACCCTGGTGAGACCGGATACCCTGGACTGCTTTACACTCTCAACGACGATGCCGGCGGAAACGTTCACGCTGTTGAGTACGTTGCCCACATTGTGAAGCACATTGGTGGCGATTTCCGCCATGCCTGCTTGACGGGATGTTTCCAGGAGCTGCCTGTAGGCCTTCTCCAGCTCAGCTTCGGCGCGTTTGCGTTCCGTGATGTCACGGAAGTTGGCGACCATTCCCACGCTCTCACTACCGATGCGCTGGGGCTGAATGTACCGCTCGAAGGTCCGGTCATCCTTCAGCTCGATTACGTCAAAAGCCTCCGTCCCCCGGCCCCTGTAGAACTCTTCGACACCTCGGATGAATTGTTCCGAATCTCTAACTTGCGACACAACAAAGGGCATGATTTCCTTGCAGTCCCGTGTTGCCAGCATGTCTTGTGGGATGCCCCACAAGAGCGCGAACTTAGCATTGTAGCAGACCACTTTACCGCAAAGGCTCACTGCAACGATGCCGTCGGCAGTGGAATCTAAGGTGGCGTTGAGCATAGAGACGAAAGCCGCTAGTTCTTCCGTGCGTTCCGCCACCCGGTTTTCTAGCTCAGAGCGGGAGCACTCCAGCGCGGCGTCGCGGTGCTGAATCTGCCCTAACATCTCATTGAATGCATCGGTCAGGATGCCGACTTCGTCGCTGCCCGTCTTCGCAGCCCGCAGCGAGTAATTCCCCTTGCGGCCGACGCCATGCACAACCTCGGCGAGGTGAAGGATGGGCGCGGTGATGAAGGTCTGGAAACGGCTGGCCAGTACTAGTGCCAAGAGCATAGAGGCAATCAGCACGACAGCGATAACGGAGGCGTAAAGGTTCAGCAAACTTGTACGCGTGGGGCGAAAATCGGCACGGAGGTAGAGCGTGCCGAGTCGTTTGCCATCAAGCACCACGGGTGATGCAAACAAGATTTGGTCACCGATGCAGATATGCCCGTGATCCAGTGATTCCTCAAGGAGAGCATCGTGTTTACCGCCACCGTCGGACTGGACGACGTGCTTACCATTGTCTAGCACGAGACAGGCACCTTCGATTTCAGGTCTATCTTTCAGGCCGGAGAGTGTTTGCACGGCGGCTTCACGATCATTAAACGCCGCTGCGGCCACCGAATCATGGGCGACGATCCCGCCGAGTGAAGAGAGGTCGCGTATGAAGGCCGTCTTGATCGCGATGGATTGGAACACAAAGAGCGCAGCCAGGGCGAGCACCAGCACCGAGCTGCATGTGAACAGGACCGCCACGGTGAACTTGCGCCGGATCGGGAGGTTGCGAAACCGGTTCATCGTGGATTC
>JAQGPI010000108.1 GCA_028293175.1 Verrucomicrobiaceae bacterium
GGTGCCACGACCTTCAATCGCGAACACGTCTTCCACTGGCATGAGGAAATCCTTGTCAATCGGGCGCTCAGGAAGCGGGATGTAGCTGTCAACAGCGTCCATGAGCTTCCAGATGTTGGCGCGATGCACGGGATCACCTTCAAGGGCCTTGAGGGCGGAACCCATGACGATCGGGATGTCATCACCTGGGAAGTCGTACTTACTAAGCAGGTCGCGAATTTCCATTTCAACAAGTTCAAGGAGGTCGGCGTCAGCCATGTCAACCTTGTTCATGAACACCACGAGGGCAGGAACGCCTACCTGACGGGCAAGCAGGATGTGCTCGCGGGTCTGTGGCATCGGGCCGTCGGCGGCGCTCACCACCAGGATGCCGCCATCCATCTGGGCAGCACCGGTGATCATGTTCTTCACATAGTCAGCATGGCCGGGACAATCCACGTGCGCATAGTGGCGCTTCTCTGTTTCGTACTCGACGTGAGCCGTGTTGATCGTGATACCGCGTTCCTTTTCTTCAGGAGCGGCGTCGATCTGGTCGTACGCGGTCGCCTTGGCGAAGCCCTTTTCGGACAGCGTCGTGGTGATGGCTGCAGTGAGGGTGGTCTTGCCATGGTCAACGTGGCCGATAGTGCCGATGTTGACGTGTGGCTTGTTGCGTTGGAATGCTTCTTTGGCCATTGTCTTGGATGGATGTTGTGCGCTAGGGGCGTTTCGGTTCGGACTACTGAGAATGACGGCAAGGACCCCTAAACACCAACTGGAGCTCGTGTTGGGACTTGAACCCAAGACCTCGTCCTTACCAAGGACGTGCTCTACCACTGAGCTACACGAGCGATGACCAGTTGCGTATTAGGCTTCCAGGACTTCTTTAAATTGGTTGCGGTGAGTTGCGTCTTGCATTGATGTCAAGAGACAGTTCACCCCATCCTTTCTGAAAAAGTGGGTCGGAACGTATCGGGACGGCAAGATGTGTCAAAGTGTTTTTTGGTTATTAAAAGCGACTTTTTGAAGGATTTTGGGCTTTTTTACGGTGCCTTCTGTCTTTTTTTGCAAGGACCCTCAGGGACCGCAGCGACACGCGGACAGTCCAGTCCTAGCGACACCCTCTTGATCTTCCCCCCTCGCCCGCGCTAGCTTGGCTCATCATGGCAGACTCGGCAGACAAAGAATTGAGCATCGGCATCGTCGGCGCGGGCGGCATCGTTAAACAACGCCACATGCCTGGGCTCATGGCTCTCCCTAACGTGCGGGTGACCGCTGTGGCCAATTCCACGCCTGCCAGCAGCAAGGCCTTCCGCGACCAGTTTGCGCCTGAGGCCGAGGTATTCGAACGCTGGGAAGACCTCACATGCAGTCCCAACGTGGATGCTGTGTGGATCGGTGCCACGCCCTGGCTGCACTGCGATGCGACCCTGCTGGCCCTGGCGAATGGCAAGCACGTCTTCTGCCAGGCCCGCATGGCGCGCGATCTCAGCGAGGCGGGCCGCATGTGGGAGGCCTCCATCCGCTACCCCGAACTGGTGACGGCCATCTGCCCTGCCCCCCAGGGAATGGCCGGGGGCGAACTGGTGAAGAAGCTGCTGGCTGAAAACGCCATCGGCACCCCGCACCAAATCATTCTCAACAGCCACAACGACGGCTGGCTGGATGCCTCGAAGCCCGCCCACTGGCGGCAGCGCGTGGACATCAGCGGCCTGCAAGTGCTGACCCTGGGCATCTACATTGAGGTCCTCCACCGCTGGCTGGGCGACATCACGGAAGTGCAGGCCGATGGCGCGGTGGTTTTTCCCCAGCGCCAGGGCTACGAGGTGGAGGTGCCGGATTTGCTGCATGTGCTCTGCACCTTCCGCAACGGTGCGCGCGGCAGCCTCACCTTCAGCGGCGTGGCCGGGCATCCTCCCGGTGACCAGCTCATCATCTATGGCTCCAACGGCACGCTGGTGTACGACTTCGTCAACGACGTGGTGAAGGTGGGTGTTAAAGGCGGCGAATTGAAAGAAGTCGCCATTCCCGATGACCTGCGCCGCACCTGGACGGTGGAGCGCGATTTCGTCAATGCCATCCGCGATCCCGAGGCCCCCCGCCCCAGGCCCGATTTCATCGAAGGCATGCGCTACATGCGTGTTGTCCAGGCCGTCGCCGTGGCCCAGGACAGCGGCGAAAAGCAACGCGTTTGTTAGGCAGGCACAGCCTGCTCCGCCACCACGCCGTCTAGCACCACCCGCCCTGCCTCATTCCGTTTCCACGTCGCCCGCAGGCTGCCTTCGGGTTCCAGGGTTGAAATCTCACGCAACAGCATGGGCCGGTTTTTGTTGGCGAGCGCTTCCGGCCACGAATGAGCCTCCACAGTCTCCGGCTTGCCGCCGCCCACTGGGATGATTTCAAATCTTCTGCCTGCGGCCATCAACCGAGGGAGGTCCGTCCAACTGCCAATATTAAGACCGGCAATCACCGAACCGGGCCGGAGAGGCTGGTTGTCCAGCGCCCACACTTGCGGCAGCACCTTGGTCATCCAGGCGAAACGTTGGGTGCGCAGCGCCCGCAGCCAGTAACCGCGCAGTGCCGGCAGGTGCAGCAGCATCAAAACCACCAGCCAGGGTGTGCCGGCCTCCGCGCACACCTCCTCACCCACCAAGGCTTCGACCTGCCAGGTGCGGCCTGCCCAGACGATGAGCGACTGCCATCCCGAATTGATGGGCAGCGGCAGCGGATCGCGGAAACTTTCGCCCGCCCAGCGCTTCACCCAGGCGGTGGATTCCTCATCCAACAAACCGCGATCCAGCCGGAGAGCGAGGATCTGCCAGGCTTCGCTGAGTTTGTACATACCGTGGCCCAGCGTTTGGAGCCGGCGTTGGAGCGATACTGGCAATGGGAGGGTAGCCGTAGGATTTGACATGCCTAATGAGGAACGAACCGGAGATCGAAAGAGAAGCGAAGCAATATTTTGGCAATTAACCTATGTCCAATTTGCCAAAATACGCTATAAATACTATAAATGGAAACTCATTCGTCAAACCTTCGACGGCTGAAAAGCAGCCGGGGCTTCAGCTTGTTCGAGCTGCTGCTCACCGTGGGAGTGCTCGGCATCATCGCGGCCCTGGCATTGACTTCCTTCTCCCAAGGCCAGCGAGATATTGTGATTGAATCGGTGCACCGGCGCAATGCCCAGTCATTTTCCACTATCTCGGAGTGCGCCCAGCTCTCTGGCGTAGACCCCGTGGTAGGCACCGATGTGGAGGCGACGATGAAAAATATCGTCGCAGGCGTCACTCCAACGGACGGTGTGATGAAGGGCCGTACCTTCCGCATCTTCGGCCTCAGCAATGAGGACATCACCGGCGCGGCCTACTACATGAACATTACCAACGGCAAGCTGATGTACGAGGCCGACAAGCCTATTTTGAGGCATTGACGTTGCCCATCAAAGACTGACGCCCGCCTTCGCAAAACCAGTCGCCACCTCGCGCTCCAGTTGCTCCAGGGAGCGACCGTCCAGCAGAACGCCCAGGTGTTTCACGCCCACGTCCTCTGGGTCCGTGCCGTCCGGCGGCTTCGGCGCATCGGGCGCGGAAGGCGGCGCGGCGGGCGGGGTAAGATTGGCAGGATAAGAGATGCGACCATTGCCCAAGTCCTCCACCCCCGGTTGCTTCATAAATCGCACCATTGCTTTTTGATAGGCGTCGTACAGCGGCTCCAGTTCCTTCAACCGCTTGCGATAGGTCTCCACCGAAGGCCAGAAGCCACTCCACCTGCCCTTCTCATCGTGGATCGCATCGAAGTACTTTTTCAGCCGCGCCGCATTGCCCGCGCCGTCCAGATGCATGAAGTAAAACACCAGCGCATGCGATGAATAGTAGCGGTCTGAAAGCGCCTGCGGGTCCAGGTTGGGCGCTTCCGCCACGGGCGGCATCTTCTTCATCTCGCCCGGTTTTTCCGGCTCTTTTTTAACCACCGGAGTGCGGCGCGTGATGTCCGTGGTGTATCCCCACAGTTCACTCACGCCTATCCACGAGGGATTGGTGGACACACTGCGAAAGAGCCTTCGGCGCGGCGGCTTGCGCCCGCTGTCGCGCATGTCCTTGAAAGCTTGCACTGCGCCCGCCACATTGAATTCACCGTTGCGGTAAGGCAGGTGCGCCGTGTACTCCGCCGTGCCTTCCAGGAACCACACGGGCGCAAATTGCAGGTACTCATGCATCATCTGATGCGTGATCTCGTGAGTGATCGTGTCGTTGTTGATCGGGCCGCTGCGCGCGTAGCCCGAGGTCTTGTTGGTGGGTGCCTTGGTGAGCCCCAGCTCCTCGAACGGCATGCGGAAGACCTTGTCCTTCTGCACGTACACGCCGCCCGACCATGAAGGCGCGCCGGTGCCCAAATAACCAGCGCGCGTCTCAAACAGCTCGGCGCGGAACTTCGCCCGGCCCTGCTCCGGCACCGGGATCACGCCCCAGGGCAGCCGCCGCACCAGCTCATGCGTGCTTTCAAACGCGCCGCAGATGTCCTTCATCACCAGCGAACCGAGCTTCGCGGTGGTCTTGAATTCAAAGTGAGCGCTCTCGTAAAGGCAGTCGCCGGGTGACTCCTTCACCACCCGGATGTTGATGTCGCGCATCGGGTCCTGCACCGCCTTCGGCATGGAGCGACGCTCCGCAGGCGGGCGCCCGCCCTCCTCCACAGTCGCACCCGCCGTGGCTGCATTCACCTTGAGCCAGACTTGGTCCGCCATCGACAAGGAGGTGAGTGGAATGTTCGCCTGCTTGCCGCTGGTCAGCCGCAGCACCACGGATTCATGGTCTATGCGCACGAGTTCCGCCGTGATCTGCTTGAGATCGGTGTTCGTCCATACCCGTGGCTCCGCCTTAAGTGGGAGGGGAGGGGCAAAGCAGGCAATGCAAAGAATAATGAAGGCCGGATACCTCATGAAAATGACGACGGGCAAAACTTGCATCACAGGAGCCGCGTCTGGCAAGGGCTGAATGCGGAAATGATTTGGCTTTGAAGGCCCGGCAACCACCGTCAAAAGGGCGGCGGATCTTTGCCAATCTCAAACGAACGCTGCCGCTGCGGCCTCAACGATACGCGACCGCCCGCCCTCCGGCGCATCGGCTCGAACACGATGTCAGAGCCGTCGGCCTTCATATGAAAAACCATTTCCAGCAGCTTGCCAAGGCGGCCTTTGGGAAAGCCACCCGCCTTGTTGGCGAACCAGCTCAGGTACTCCGCCGGCAGATCATAGATGGGCACGCCGTTGGGCGGATGGAACTGCGGGCCAAACTTGCCATAGGGCATGCAGGTGCGTTCGATCTCGGCGAGATCTTCGGCCATGCGTTTGGCGAGCTCCTGTTCGGGTGACATGGGGATCGGTTAAGTTAAAAGGGGTTTGTGTAAAGTGAAAAGGCCTGCGATCTGGGGACGTGAAACATTCCTCCCATGGTCCCCCTTCCTCCCATCCATGAAAACGCTGCTCCTCCTTTTGCTGCTCGCCGGTAGCTCGTGGGCGCAGACAAACCTCAACGATTTGCCCACAGACCTGACCGTGCCTGCAACAGCCATTAAAGCGCCAACGGCTGGCGAACGGGTGAGGGCGACAACCCCTGGCTGGCAGGATACCAAAGTGTATCATACATTGTATCTGCCGCCCGAGTGGCAGGCGGACAAGAAGCTGCCGGTAATCATCGAATACGCGGGCAACGGTGATTATGCCAACAAGCTGGGCGATATCAGCGATGGCTCTGTGGAAGGTTGCCTGCTCGGCTACGGCTTGAGCGCGGGGCACGGCTTCATCTGGGTATGCGTGCCTTTTGTCGAAGTGGCGGAAGGCCAGAAACGCAACGCAACCAAGTGGTGGGGCGACGTTTCTGAAACCAAGAAGTACTGCATAGCCACGGTCAAAGAAGTCTGTGCCCGCTACGGTGGCGACGCAGACCGTGTGGTGCTCATGGGCTTCTCGCGCGGTGCCATCGCCTGCAATTACATCGGTCTGCACGATGATGAAATCGCCAAGCTCTGGTGCGGCTTCCTTTGCCACAGTCACTATGATGGCGAGTTCAAACACCCCGCCGCCGATCAGTTGGCATGGCCGGAACGGCTGCAACGGCTCAATGGCAGGCCGCAGTTCATCAGCCAGGAACAGGGCACCAAAGCCACGCAAGCCGTCATTGCGCAGAGCGGCGTGAAAGGTCAGTTCACCTTTGTCACCCTGCCCTTTGCCAATCACACAGCGCGCTGGACCTTGTGCGATCTGCCCATTCGCAGGCAGGCGCGGGAATGGCTTTTGAAAACGACGAAACCAGATTGAGCCACAAGACGAATAAGAAACCATGACGCCGACAGCAGACGCTGTTTCTCTCCATTGACCTCCTCACCATTCGCCTTGTTATAGCCGCATGCTCCCTTCCGATTCACGCGAACAAGACATCATGCGGGCGCTGAAGCGTTGCAGCGGGGAAACCATCGCCGCAGCCCTGCGCTTCCGGTCCTCGCATGCGGAAGCGGATCTGGAACTCATTATCCAGGGTGTGCTGGAGCGTGATCTTCCCGAAACACACGTGGCGGCACTGGCGGCAGCCACGGATGAAACGCGGCTGATGGCGGATCTGGGCATGGATTCCTTTGGCATGATGGAGGTGGTGATGACGGCCGAGGAAGTGCTGGGCATCAGCGTGGCGAATGAAGAGCTGCGCGAGGTGGGCACGCTCGGCTCGCTCAAGGCCTTCCTCATGCAGAAAGCCCAGGCACAAGCATGAGCCGCGTCATCGTCACCGGCCTGGGCTTCACCACCAGCATTGGCAATGACCGCGCCGCCGTGGTGCGGAGCTTGCGGGAAGGCCGCACGGGGGTTGAGGTGATGCCAGAGCTGGTGGAGTTGAAGGCGCCCGTGTGCCTCGCCGGCACCATTAAGGGCTTCGAATTCCCCACCGAAGATCCTCTCGACTGGGTGCTGCCTCCAAGCCTGCAACTGCCGAAAACGCACCTGCGAACGATGACGCCGAACGCGCTCTACGCCTATGCCGCGATGCAGGAGGCGATCCAGGATGCGGGGCTCGACACCGGCCTCATTTCGAATCCCGACACCGGTCTTTACTGCGCCTCTTCCGGCTGTACCTGGCTTACTCATGCCACGGTCGAATCCCTGATCCAGCGGGGTGCCGCCCGCACCTCGCCCTCATTGGTCATGGCCGGGATGCCCAATTCCTTGCACCTGAATCTCACTGCGCGCTTCCAGATCAAAGGCGCATCATTGGGCTTCTCCAGTGCCTGTGCGTCCTCGGCCCATGCGCTCGGCACCGCCTACGATCAGATCAAGTCAGGCCGTCAGAAGATCATGTTCGTGGTGGGTGCGGAGGATTGCCATGCCTTCAATATTCTCGCCTTTGCCGCTGTCCGCGCGCTCAGCGTGCAGACCGATCCGGCGCTGGCTCCGCGCGCCTTCGATGCCGGGCGCGATGGCTTTGTCGTCTCTGGCGGCGGCTGCGTGCTGGTGCTGGAAGATGCCGATCACGCCGCCGCTCGCGGTGCCCGCGCCCATGCGGAAGTGAACGGCTGGGGACAGGCCACCGACGGCTATGATGTTGCCGCGCCCGATCCTTCCGGCAACGGTCTGGCACGTGCCATGCAGAACGCTCTCAAGGATGCGCGAGTGCAAGCTGCCAGCGTGGATTACATCAATGCCCACGCCACCGCCACGGTGGCTGGCGACATGGCAGAACTCAAAGCCGTGCGGCAGGTGTTCGGTGCCTGCGGAAAGATGCCGTGGGTGAGCAGCACCAAGAGCCTCACCGGCCACGGGCTCTCGCTCGCAGGTGCCATGGAGGCCGCGTTCTGCTGCCTCGCCCTGGAGGAAAAATTCACCCCTGTCTCCGCCAATATCACGCGTCTTGATCCCGGCTGCGAAGGCGTCCCTATCGTCACGGAAGCCATTGCTGACGTCCCACGCGTGGCGGTCAGTAACTCCAGTGGCTTCGGCGGCGCGAACGTAGCGCTGGTGCTCTCGGCGGTGGATTGAGCGCAGCCTTTCCAGGTTGTCACCAGCCCACGATTCGCCTACGATACGTCATATGATCGACAAACATCTGGAACAGCTCCGCGCAACCTTGGAACAAGCACAGGACCTGCCAGAGAGCACCCGGACGAAGCTGCTGGAGCTCCTGGCCACGGTGGAAAATGAGGCGGCGACCACTGCCACAAAGGAAGACTCGGAGACCGAGCCCCAGGGTGAAGGCATGAACGGCCTGCTTTCCTCCGTGGAACAGCTTGAAGCCTCCCACCCCGAGATTGCCAGCCTGATCAATCAGGTGGCGATCACGCTTTCCCGCATGGGAATCTGAGGCCTACGCCTTCAGTCCGCTGAGGTCAGGTGACACCACCTTCGCCGCCTTGATCAGCTCCTCAAAGGTCACCGTGCGTTTCTCTTCCGCCGCCATCTGACCCAGCAGGGTGAGAAGCACCGTCTGAATCGCGGGCTCGACGGTGGCATTGCCCTCGGGCTTGCGTGAGGTTGCCTGCTGGTGGAAGAGGCGCGCATTGTTCACCGAGCCCTGGTGGTACAGGTCCTTGGTGATGCCGCCGGGCCAGTAGCCTTCCTTGCCCGCACGGATCATCACACGGCCGCCGAAATCGGTCATGAAGACGCCCTTGCTGCCGTAGAATTTGTTGCTGCACACGAACTGCATGCCGCCCACGGTGTACTGGCGCGAGGTGAAATTCATGCTGCCTTGCTGGAACTGGAAGTTCACGGCGTAATGGTCCGCCGTATCACCGGCGAAGGTGATCGCCTTGCGCCCGCTCACGCCCGTCGCGCGGACCGGCTGGCCCAGCGCCCAGCTCATGATATCCACCGCGTGGATGTTTTGCTCGGTGATGATGTCGCCGCCCAGCGCCTTGTAGTGAATCCAGTTGCGCAGCCGCGCCTCGGGCGTCCCGGGCTCTACTTTCAGCGGGATGGTATCGGCCTCATAGCTGCACATGCCATACGTGAAATCGCCGATCGCGCCCTCATGCATGCGCTTGATGCCTTCCTGGAACAAGGCATCGCCACGGCTCTGCACATCCACATAGACCACGATGCCGCGCTCGGCTGCCTTCTTCACCGCTTCGCGAACCCGCTCGCAGCTCGGTACATCGATGGCGATGGGCTTTGCCACCAGCACATGCTTGCCTGCTTCCACAGCGGCGATGAGCTGCTCCGCATGAAAGCAGGGCGGACTGTGGATGGCCACGGCATGGATGGTGGGATCAGCGAGCAGCTTCTTGTAACCATCGAGCCCGTTGAACCGGCGCTCCTTGGCGATGCCGAAGGTGTCGCCAAACTTGTCGCCGCTGTCTTCAAAGTAATCCGCCAGCGCAGCCAGTTCATAGCCGCCGTCGTCCTTCAAGATGTTAGCCACAAAAGTACCGCGCCCCCCGCAGCCAATGCAGCCCACGCGGAGCTTTGGCTGCGCTGTCTGGCCAAAGCCAAGCGGTGCGACCAGCCCGGCCAATGAGGTGAGAGCAGCGGTTTCGAGGAAGTGTCGGCGGTTATTGAAGTTCTTAAAGAAGCGGGTGAGGTTGGAAATGACGCTGAGAATAACCCCGGGCAGCCCTGCATTCTTCGTTCGACGTTGACAAATTCTCCTAACACTCATTCGTTTCCGCCTAATGGCCGCCAAACCCTCCCGCACCGTTCCCCTGCCCCGGCGCTACTTCAAAGAAGTGCGCTTTCGCCAGATCCGCGCCCTGGTGGAGCTGTCGCGTCAACACAGCTTTGCAGGCACAGCTTCGGCGCTCGGTCTTTCCGTACCCTCCGTGTGGCAGCAGGTGCGCGCCTTGGAGGACGAGTACGGCGTGCCGCTGGTGACGGCCACTGGCACGCAAGTCATCCTGACGGCGGATGGTCAACGTCTGGTGGATCTCGCCGCGCCGCTGGTGGAGGGCTTCGATTCACTGCGCGAACTTTTCACCGAGCAACTCCGTCAAGCACCGCGCCATCTCACGGTCGTCGCACCCGCGCCAATGCTGGGCGGTGCACTGCGTTCCACCATCATCCGCTACCGCAAGCTGCATCCGGATGTGCAGCTCACCTTGATTGACCGTCCCTCGCAAAGCGCGCGACAAGTGATGGAGGAAGACGGTGCGGATTTGGCCGTGGTGGGTGTGGCTTTGGGCGATGCGCCGATGCCTCAATTTCAGGCAGAGCCGCTGGGGCGTTATGCCTTTCAACTGATCTGCCCGGAAACGCATGCTCTGGCAACGATGAAGCGCATCAGCCTTGCACAAATAGTGCGGCATCCGCTGGTCTTGTCCGGCGAGGACTCGAGTTCCACCCGGCAGATCCGCCACATCTTCAATGAGGCCGGGCTCGGCGACCAAGTGCAGGTGACCATGACCGCCACCAACCGCGCATTGCTGCTCAGCTATGTGGCGATCGGCTTCGGCATTGCCATCGGCACCACCGCGCGGCAAGTAAACCTGCCGAAGCCCGGGCGCGGCGAGGCAGCCCTCGTCGTGCGCGATTTAACCCCGCTTTTCGGCCACGAGGAAGTGGTAATCTTACATCGCAAAGGCCGGCATGAAGCACCCCACGTAAAAGCCTTCCGCGAAATGGTTCAAAAGCCCTTCACCAAGGGCTGAATAATCGTTCATTCAGCGTAGCGGCGGGCATTTCATGCGGAATCCTGCGCATTTTGTTTTCCATTTGGCGGATCACCGGCACCTTTCCGTCCGATCATTTAACACAATATCTGTCCTCGTTGGCCGTTTCGTTCTTATCACATGTCTGTCACTCCCCTATCCACCAGCGCAGCCTCCGGCAGGATCCTTATTGTTGACGACGAATCCACCATCCGCAGCGCCGGTGCGTCGGTCTTGCAACACCTCGGGTACACCGTGGATACTGCCGAAAATGGCAAGCGTTGCCTGGAGATGATCGAGGAGAAAGCGGGTGCCTATGATGCCGTGCTTTTGGATTTGGCCATGCCGGTGCTGGATGGCACCGCGACGCTCAAAGTCATCCGCGAAAAACATCCAGCCCTGCCCGTGCTGCTGATGAGCGGCTACCTCTCTGAGAGGCTGGACCATCTCTTGCAAGAAGGCAGCCCCACGGCGGTGATTCAGAAGCCCTTCTCGCTCACGGATTTGAGCGAGGGGCTGGCGAAACTGCTGAAGCTTTAAGGAGCAGCGTCCGTCCCTAGATAGGAGGCAAACGCTAAGGCTTCTTTTCTGTCTTGGCTTCCGGCTTAGCCTCGGTCTTTGGAGCGGCAGGAGTCGCTGGCGTTGTCGTGGTTGTCGTTGACGCCGCAGGCAGCCCTTTACCAGCAGCCACGGCCTTCACTTCATCGGCTTCCAGCTTGATGAGCTGGGAGACCGTCATGAACAAGAAGCCCTTGGCCTTCAGATCATCCAGGGTGGTGGGCATCGCATCCACGGTTTCGGAGTGGATGTCATGACAGAGGATGATCGAGCCAGCGTGCGCGTCCTTGAGGATGGCGTCATGCACCTTGGCAATCGAGCGCGGGGCCCTCCAGTCGTCAGTATCGATTTCCCAGACGATGGAGGGGTAATGAAACTTCTCCATCACCAGCTTTTGCTGCTTGGTATTGATAGCGCCAAACGGCGGGCGATACACGGTGGGGGCGATGCCGCAGGCCTCCACGATGGCATCATGGGTCTTTTGCAGCTCTTCATTGATTTTCTCCGGGCCCATGGAGCGAAGCATCTTGTGATCCCAGGTATGGTTGGCCACTTCATGGCCTTCCGCGACGATGCGACGTACAATCTCCGGATGCGTGGCCACGCTCCTGCCGATGAGGAAGAAGGTGGCCTTGATGCCGCGCTCCTTCAGCATGTCGAGCAGACGCGGCGTGTGGACCGGATGCGGGCCGTCGTCAAAGGTCATCGCCACGGCGTTCGTGTTGATGTGGAATTCCTTGTAGCTTAGCTTCGGTGCCGGAGTTGTGCTCGTGCTCGCGGCAGGTGCATCTTCAGCGGAGGCGGCGAGCGGAAGGCAGGCGGCAATAATCAGTGTCAGAAGGGGGGTGGGCTTCATGCCGCCATCGTACCCCGACGGACTGCGGCGGCAACCGCTTCGTGGGGTTTCTCTCACGCAGGGACGCATAAAGAAAGTGGCTTCGGCTTTAGCCGAATCAGGCAAGACACAGCATGCCGTGATCACGGTGC
>JAQGPI010000120.1 GCA_028293175.1 Verrucomicrobiaceae bacterium
GTTGGCGTAGGAACTGTAGGAGGTCACACGGCGTTCGAGGTCGAAGAAGATCACCCCCGACATTGTGGAGCCCTCGGCGATCTCAATGTTCGCCACGGGCTTGTCTTTTTTGACTACGCTGGAGAGCTTGCCTTCGAAGGAAATCTTCGCGTGCTTCCGGCCTTCGCGGTCCTCAATGCCTTCAAATTTGCCATTCATCGCCACGTGCGTGTCGCCAGCCTGGGGGAAGTTCATGGTCTCATCCGCAGTCCAGGTATCGCCCACGCTCACAGCCAGCGGCGGCAGGCCGATTTCGAGGGACTTGCGGAACAAGTTCACCACGTCGCGAGTGTCCGCCAGCGCGCTCAGGCCGATCACTGAGCCAGGGGCGGAGGCCATGCTGCTGAAGTCCCGCGAATCGCGAAAGCGATCCTGTTCGTCGTACACGAGCACAAAGGACTTGCCTACGGCGCGGCCAATCGCTTGTCCGAGCTTGGGGTTGGATTCGTCCGGCTTGGTGGAGTCATAGTGCATCACGTCCTTGCCTGAGCTGATCTCGCCCCGCACGCCGGTGAAGGTCACCTGTACCAGATGATTGGAGGAGGGCGGATCTGTGCGGACGCCCAGCGTCGTTGTCTGAATCACGTCCATCTTCTGCGGCGGGTTCTCAGCCCCCGGCTTTTGAAAAGTAGTCTCCGTCTGCGTCTCCAGCGTGTAGGTTTTAGCGGATTCCCAATGAATCCGTAGCATTTGCGGATCTTCCGCATGCAGGCAGGCAGTGGCAAAAACAACGGCGGCTGAGAAAAGAACTGAGCGGGGGGGCATGGCATCCAAGATGGCGCTGGCGCACGCACTTTGCAAAGCTCCTGGTCCGCCTTTTAAAGAACAAAACATTTTTTTCAAAGTGCCTTGGCACGGTCCCGGCTGAGGCTCTTTGATGAGCTTGAGTGTTCTGTTTTTTGGCTGCCCTCACAAAGGGTTGTCAAGAACCGTTGCAATCTGCTAAATCACATCAACCATTCCGCCAACACCATGAAAAAAATTGAAGCCATCATCAAACCCTTCAAACTCGAAGACGTCAAAGAAGCCCTGGCCACCGTTGGAGTGGAAGGCATGACCGTCGTCGAAGTAAAAGGTTTTGGACGTCAAAAAGGCCACACGGAAATCTACCGTGGCAGTGAGTACACTGTGGACTTCCTGCCCAAGGTCAAAATTGAAGTGGTGGTTGAAGACGGCAGCGCAGACGAAGTACTCGACGCAATTTGCAAGGCCGCCAACACCGGCAAGATTGGTGACGGCAAGGTCTTCGTGAGCGAAGTGCTCGAAGCCATCCGCATCCGCACTGGCGAGCGTGGCAATGCCGCCGTGACTGCAAGCTAACCTGCTTCATTTCGCTTCCTAGAAAGCGAAACTCACGCTTTTATTTAACCGGTCGCCTCTTTGACGGGGCGACCGGTTTTGTTGTGTCTGGGCGGATTTAGGGTGGTGTCGTTAGCGGCGGCGTATCGTTCCGCCGCTGAAAGCGAGCCGGTTACTTTGCTTTGCCATGGTTGAGCCGCACCAACCTACCGCCCAGGCGGCTTTTCGTCCTCCTCCTCCTCGTCTTCATCATCTTCGAATTCGTCATCGTCGTCATCATCGTCCTCGTCGGTGAAGAGATCGTCTTCGGTGAAGTCGTCGTCGTCATCATCGTCCTCGTCTTCTTCGAGGTCCTCATCCTCCTCTTCGCCTTTGGCTTTGGATGGCTTGCCGCTGCCGGCATCCAGACCGCGCTTCTCGATTTGTTCCAGCGCCTCGCTCATGTCCTCAACCGTATCGAGCACCTTCCTTGCCACGAATACCGGCGCCCCCTGATGCATGGCCAGCGCAATGCTGTCGCTGGGGCGTGCATCAAGCTCGATGAGCTTGCGCGTGTGTAGCTGGTTTTCCGCCGCAATGATGAGCCGTGCGTAGAACACGCTGCCGTTAACATCGTTGATAACGGCGCGCTCCACCTTAGCCCCGAAGGCCAGCAGCAGGCTGGCCATCAGGTCATGCGTGAGCGGGCGTTCCTTAGAGATGCCCCGCATGAACATGGAGATGGCCATGCCCACAGGTTCATCCACGTAGATGACAAAGGTCTTCTCTTCATTGCCAAGAAAGACCGCAAAGCTCCCTTCTAAGGGAACCACGGCGCGCACCTGTACTTCCTCGACCTTGTTGTTCATGATGATGTACGGGCATTATTGAGCGCGCACGGGCGCTGGCAACCTGCGCGTCCAAAATTATGATGGGGATTGTCCCAGCCCCATCGCCAAGTAGCGCCGGGAGAGTTCCACGTATTTCATTGCCAGACGGCGGTTCTGCGCCTGTTCATCAGGGCTCAGGCCGCGAATGACCCGGGCGGGAGAACCGATCACCAGTGATCCTTGGGGCACATTCATTCCCTTGGGCACCAGCGCTCCAGCGGCCACGATGCTGTGGGCACCGATCTCGCACCCGTCCAGCAAGATGGCCCCCATGCCCACCAGCACCTCATCGCCCACCTTGCAGGCGTGTACCACGGCACGATGGCCGATGGTCACCCGTTCGCCGATCTCGCAGGCGTACGCATCGCTCACGTGCAGGACGCTACCGTCCTGCACGTTGCTCTGGGCACCGATGGTGATGCGGTTGATGTCGGCGCGAATGATAGCGGAGTACCACACGCTTGTTTCTTCGCCAAGGGTGGTGGCACCTAGGATAATGGCGTCTTTGGCGAGGAAGGCGGAAGCGGGGACAACCGCCTTGGAACCAGCCAGGAAAAACTGCGGCAGCAGCTCTGAAGCAGTGAATGGATGAGGTGTCATGGCGTTGGAAAGCTTGATTATAGGGCGATTTTGAGTTTGACCTGTAATTGCGTTTCACTCATTAATCGCGCCAATCCGGCTGAAAATGCCAGGGCGAACAACAGCACGACAGCCTGTCCTCCAACCAACAAGTAACATCAAGACCATCGATTATGAACAAAGCGGAACTCATTGACCTTATCCAAAAAAACCTCGGCGGCGAAACTTCTAAGCGCGCCGCTGGCGACTCTTTGGAAGCCGTGCTGACGGCCCTGGGTAAAGGCATCAAGAAGGACCAGAGCGTGCAGCTCATCGGCTTCGGCACCTTCAAGGTGGCCAAGCGCGCTGCCCGTACCGGCCGCAATCCGAAGACTGGCGAAGCCATGAAGATCAAGGCCTCCAAGACCGTGCGCTTCATTCCTTCTTCCGCCCTCAAGGGTACGCTGTAATTGAGGCGGGGGCCCGTCCTCCAATCAGTTCCCAACCCCGGGTCCGCGCAAGCGGGCACGGGGTTTTGCTTTGTGCATGAGAGGGCGCGGCACCCGCCTTCCCCAATCCTAAGACACATTATTGCAGTGTATCACAACGCGGTACGCAATAGCCCGGAAGCCTTGTGAAGCGTCTCCTCATATTCCAGTGCCGGGACGGAATCCGCCACGATGCCGGCACCCGCGTGGAAGGTGATGCTGTCTCCCTGCTGCACGGCGGTGCGGATGATGATGTTGAACTCACTTTCGCCATTGAAGCCGAAGTAGCCGAGCACACCGGTGTAGATGCCCCGGGGATGGGGCTCCAACTCGGCGATGATTTCGCGAGCGCGTTTTTTTGGCGCGCCAGTAATGGAGCCGCCCGGGAAGCAGGCTTTCAAGGCCGTGGCGTGGTCCATTTCCTTCCGCAGTGTGCCGGTGACAGTGGAGACGAGATGAAACACCTGAGCGAAGCTTTCCACTCGCGCAAGATCCGGCACACGGATGCTGCCAAAGTCGCAGACCA
>JAQGPI010000186.1 GCA_028293175.1 Verrucomicrobiaceae bacterium
AGAAGAAAATGATCCTCGCGCAGGACAAGGAGGTGAACGGCGTCCGCGTCTTTTCCGAAGTGCCATTGGATCCTCCCGCGCCAGAGCCCGCGCCAACCGCCGCGTCAGTAGTCGAACCGACACCGCCGCCTACAGCAGAACTCCCACCCGTGCCGGCCGCACCGGTTCCTCCGCCCGCTCCCGCACCCATCCCCGCGCCGCAATGATTTCCCGTCGCAGCCTCATCGCCTCCTGCTCCTTTATCGTCGTGGCATCATCCTTCCTGCATGCGGCGGATGAGGCACCGAAGCTTGATCCGCGCTACCCGTTCCGCACGGACTACGCCAATGCGCAGCTCCCCTGGTACAAGCCTAAACCGCTGGAGTTTCCGCCGCATCATTCGGACCGGCGCATCAGCGGCGAATTCGTCAGCGCCGACTTCGTGCATCGCACCGGACAGTTCCGCATGAGCAAGACCGGCGAGCTGGTGGACTTCACCATGCCGCCCTATGGCGCGATCAATTACCTCAATGCCCAAGCCGATCTGCGCGATGTGCCGCTGGGCACATTCTTCCTGTTCTTCCTCAATCAGGACTCGAGCGGCGGCTTCACAAGATTGGCCACCATGCAGGACCAGTTCACCATGGACATGGGGGCACAGTTTTACTTATTGCCTGGATGAAGCAAAGCTGGGCGAAGGCAAGCTGCTAACAACCAAGCACAGCATTTCAAAGAAGCAGGACGATTTGGGTAAGAAGGAACTCATCGTTGCGCAAGAGACGCGCTATTGGAAGGGCGACAAGCAGGTGAAGGCGGAGAACCTCAAGCCCGGCGACGAGCTGCTCTACAACCTCACTGGCAAGAGCGCCGACAGCCAGGGCTGGTGCATGGATATCTGGATCGGCGTGGACACGCACCAGCTCACCAAGGACAACCAGCAGAACAAATTCAATGCCTTCATCAAGCATCGCGGCCTGCCGGGCTGGATTGAGAAGACCGAGAGCAAGAACGTGACGCTCACGCTTTTCAGCGGCGACACGGCGGCTTACAAAAAGGCGTGGGCTGATGATTTGGTGAAAGGCAAGGAGACCAAGCTGCTCGTCACCAATGACGAGCTGCGCACCTGGAATCCGCCGGTGGATGGCGAGCGCGGTGCCATCCTGGATGTGCAGAAAGTACCGGCTGAGTGCTACGGTTGCAGCGGCTTCCGCATCACCGTTTCAGTTTCTGACATGCTCGAGGGTTTCCGCAAAGGCCGCGTGGCCCGCGTGCTCATCGGAGGCTGGCCGGTGAAGGATCAGTTCTATGGCGAAAGCCTCATGGGCTATGGCTTTGGCAGGATGCAGAACCAGGAGCTGGTGGAAAACCCGGCCAAGGAGTACCCGGAGCAGTACCCCTTCCGCACGGAGTTCGGCAATGAGCATCTCTCCTGGTATCAGCTCAAGCCCGGCCAGCCACCGCCGCCAGCCTCCGAGCATGTCGTTTACGGCGAGGTCACCAAGGTCAATGAAGACAAGCACAGCGGTCAGTTCCGCACCGACCGCACGGGCGATTCGGTGGGTTTTAACTTGATCGAAAACGCCAGTGTGAGACACCTTAATTCCGATGCACCGCTGTCCGATATTCCTGTGGGCACCCGCTGCCGTTTCCATCTTTACAAGGATGAGAAAGGCAACTTCACCAAGGCCAGTCTGGTGAGCGATGAGTTCAGCTATCTCGCGTCCAACTTCATCACCTGGCGCGTGAGCAACTTGAAGCTCAATGACCGCAAGCTCTATGCTGAACGCCAGATCCCGCTGGTGAAGGACTACAACGGCGACATGCAGCGCCCGCCGGATGTGGGCCGTACGGAACTGCGCGTGACCAACGACACACGTGTGTGGAGGGGCGACAAGCCGGTGAAGTTAAGCGATATCGCGGTAGGCGATGCCTTGCTCATCAATCTCAGCGGCGAACTGCCGGGCAAGCCCTCACGCTGCACGGACATCTGGATTGGTGAAGACACCCACAAGCTCGTGACCGAGCAGGAGAACGCGAAGAACAAGCCGAAGCGCAAGGTGACGAAGGCGAAGTAATCGCCGCATTCCAGCGAGAGAACAGACCCCCACAGCCCGTGTATGACAGTATCATATGCGCCTGTGTACCATGAAGTATTCTTTCCTTCCTCTCGTCGGCCTGTCACTTCTTAGCGGATGGCTTCAAGCCGCCGCCCCATCAGCCAAGCTGCGCGCCGGAGCGGCGGCGGTGGACATCACGCCCAAGGAGTTTCCGCTGAACATGCCCGGCGGATTCAGTGTCAACGCTGCGACCAGCGCGCATGATCCGTTGCACTCGCGTGCGATGGTGTTGGATGATGGCAAGACGACGCTGGCCATGGTGGTGGTGGACAACCTCGGCGCAGGCCCGGATGTGCTGGATGAAGCCAAGCAGATTGCAGCGGCGAAGACCGGCATGGCCACGGACAAGATGCTCATCTCATCCACCCACACGCATACCGGCGCGCCTTTGAATGGCCGCCCAGGCCCGCCCGAGGCCTATCGCAAGCTGTTCGTGCAAGGCGTCGCTGAATCCATCATCCAAGCCCACGCCGCCCTGCGACCAGCGGCGGTCGGAGCCGCTGCGCATCCTCTTGCTGATGAGGTTTTCAACCGCCGCTGGTTCCTCAAGCCCGGTAAGATGCCGCTCAATCCGTATGGCAAGCTCGATGCGGTGAAGATGAACCCGGGCACTGATCCCAACACCATTGATCATCCCGCCGGCCCTACCGATCCGGACATCACCATCATTTCCGTACAGGATGCCAAGCGCAAGCCGATCGCCCTCTTTGCTAACTATTCCCTGCATTATGTGGGCGGCATGGCGGGCGGGCAGATTTCGGCGGATTACTATGGCGAGTTCGGCCGTGTGATGCCTTCACGCGTGCATGGCGATGAGCACTTCGTCGCCATCATGTCCAACGGCACCTCTGGCGACATCAACAACATTCCCTTTGGCACCATCCGTCCGCCGCGCGAGCCCTTCGAGCAGATCCGCATTGTCGCACAGAAGGCCGCCGACACTGCATGGTTTGCCCAGCGCAAGATCGAGAAGCATCGCAACGACGCGCCCCTGGGCATGCTCCAGCGCGAGGTCACGTTGAAGTATCGCCGTCCGACTCCCGAGCAACTGGAGGAAGCCCGAATCATCACCGCCATTAAGGGTAAGGACGCCATCGAGAAGCTGCCTCGCCTCGCCAAGAACTACGCAGGCAGCACCATTGGTGCGGCAGAACGAAAAGAGGAAACGCTGACCGTGAAGATCCAGGCCATCCGCATCGGCGACCTCGCCGTGTGCTGCATTCCGTTTGAGACTTTCGTGGAGACGGGCCTGGACTTGAAGAAGCGCAGCCCCTTCCCGCAAACAATGGTGATCGGCCTCGCCAATGGCCGCCACGGCTACCTGCCGACACCCGAGCAGCACAAGCTCGGCGGTTATGAAACATGGCTGGGCACCAATGTGGTGCAGGAAGACACCTCCGTCATTCTAACGAACCAGCTTCTGGAGATGCTGGCGGAATTGAAGAAGGCGGATTAAAATCGTGACACAACGCGCCGCATTCACCGTTCATGGATGCACTCATGAAGCGCCTCCTGCCTCTCACCTGCTGTCTTGTTACCTTGGGATGTCATGCACGCGCATCCGATAACGACAAGGACATCACTTGGCTGGTGAACTATGATGGCAAGGCCCTGCCGGAGGCTCCTTGGAAAGCGGAGGGCAAGGTGAATGCCAAGATAGAGGACGGTGCCCTGCATGTCATTGATGACTCGAAGGACATGGGCGACTACCGCATGAACTGGAAGGCGGAAACAGGCCAGGAGATCATCGTGGAGGCGAAGGCGAAGGTGGGTGAAATGACCGGCGCGATGAAGGGCAAGAAGGCTACCTCTGTGTGGCCTTGGCGTGATGGTGCGCCCATCGCCGTGCAGGTGAGCGATGGCCTGCATCAGGACGGGCTGGTGTTGTTCCCAGCACAAGCCACAAGCTTTACGGACCGGTTCATTCCATTGAATACGACGGACGCTTTTCACACTTACCGGCTGGTCATCCACGGCACTGACATGAGCATGTGGGTGGATGGTGTGCAGAAGGTGCAGGGCCAAAATGCCTTTTGGAAGAAGGCGGAGTCCACGGAGCCGTTCATCCAGTTTGGATCGAGCGCCAAA
>JAQGPI010000250.1 GCA_028293175.1 Verrucomicrobiaceae bacterium
AGTCGGTCCGTAAAATTGCCCGCAATGCCTGCATACAAAAGCGCGGCGGCAGTGCGACTGAAGGGACCGGGAAACGCGCCCTTCTTCCAAAAATAAGTAATAGCCACCGCAGCGACCAGGGAGATGAAACCAAACAGGTAATTCGCCCACCACTGGCCGTTGCCCATGCCAAAGGCGACGCCGGTATTGGCCGTGTGATGCAACCAGAAGAAGCCGGGGACTACCGTGGTTTCCTCACCGTTTAAGATGAAATGGTTCACAATGTACTGCTTCGTGACCTGATCGAGCACGTAGAGCGGCAGTGAGACAAAGAGCAGGAGTTTTTTCATCAAAATGGCTTGGGGCTTCACACGTAATTGTCTTCGCCTTCCTCTTTGGCGTCATCATCCTGCTCATCGTCGGCCATGAAATAGGCGTACAGTTGCGGCAGCCGTGCGGCCTGTTCGCCGGGCTCTTCGAGATCCCACTGCTCGCCCTCGGGTTCCAACGGACGACTCACTTGCAGGGTGAAATCTTCCAGGCCGCCGGTCTTTTCTTCAAAGGCGGACATAGGGGCACCGAGAATGTCCTCATCCTCGAACAGGTCGCCGCCTTCATAGTCGCGCAGGTAATCGGCGAGTGAATCCGGGTGTGATACAGCTTGGCGAAACACATCGCTGCCCTGCGCCATGAGCCAGCCGCAAAAGCCTTCAAAGCCTTCTTCCGCAACACCGCCGGTAATGAGCTGCGCCGCGCCCATCATGTCCCAGCTCACCGCCGTGTTCAGCGCCTCGCGCATGGCCGAGGCAAACTCGATGAGCTCACCCGCATCCATCTCCGCCAGCCGCTCGGCGAACTCGGCGTAAAAGTACTCCGCCTCCAGCTTGTCCTCCGAGACAAACTCATCGATGATTTTCCAGAACGTGCGTTGGTCCATGGGGATGGGGGTTAAAATAACGAATCCAATGTCGAATGACGATCAATCACAAGATTCACCTTGTTCCGCCTCCGGCGGTTCCGCTGCGCGTAAGTCGGCAATGATTTTGTCAACGTTTTCGAGGTATTTGAACGGCAGTTTTTTCCGCTGGTACTTGCGCCATAGCAGGTCGCGCAGGGACTCCCAGTTTTCCAGCGTCGGCTTCTCAATCGGCTCCCAATCGCCTTCGTACTCGGACTTCAGCACGGTGAAACGCCATTGCCGGGAATCCCAGTGACTGCGCACGTAGTACTTCGTGCCATCGGGAGCGCGTTCGCGCCATTCGTGCTGCTGGTTCTTGGTCATGGTGAGTGGAATCCGTTTTCGGAGGGCGAGGATGCGGTAGAATAAGCCGCGTGCAACCCGGCAACCCATCAAACTACTCTGATCTTCGACGACTCGTCCTGTACATTTTCGCCGTCATGGTGGGGGGTGCGCTGCTTTCGGTGCCGCTTTACCTGGGCGCACAGACTCTCTTGCAGTCCCTGCACATCACCGCTGAGAACGCGCGTACTTGGCCGATGACGGAGATTGCCAAGGCGGACTTCGAGCGTTTTTTCAACCGCGCCGTGCTTGTCTGCGCCCTGATGGGCCTGCCCCTGATGCTACGCGCGTCCCGAGGCAATGACCGCCTGCTGCCCCTGCTGCAACCCCATACGGCCAGTATTCGCCAGGGACTCACCGGCTTTGTCCTTGCCGCCGGGCTCCTGCTTTTGCTGGGGTGGACCTACTGCCGCACCGGCGTTTACCTGCTCAATCCCAAAGGTTCATGGACCGCCATGGGCCAGCCCATCATCGCCGGGCTAGGAGCCGCCACCGTGGAGGAGATCCTGTTTCGCGGCATCATCCTGGGCCTCGTGCTGCGCTGCATGAGCGTGCGTGCGGCGATGCTGTGGACTACCTTCATTTTCGCCTTTGTGCATTTCCTCAAACCCCCGGAGGACTTCAGCATCCCGGCTGATCAAGTCACCTGGCACAGCGGGCTGGACATCATTGGCGCGATCTTTGGCCACTTCGGCAACCTCGATTTCATCCTAGCCGAATTCTTCACCCTCTTCGTCGTCGGCTGGGTCGTCGTTCAGGCCCGGATCCGCACAGGCAGCCTCTGGCCCGGCATCGGCTTGCACGCCGGCTGGGTCTTCGGCTTAAAGTACTTCAGCGCCCTCACCCTCGGCTCCAAGGCCCTGCGCCATGGCGACTACCTCCCCTGGATTGGCCTCAATCTCAAAATCGGCCTCGTCCCTTTGGTCATCGTGCTCTTCACCGGCTGGCTGGCCAGCTTGGGATGGCAGAAAAGCGTGTCGCCGTCAAACAACTGATTTTCATTGCAGCCTCGTCTCAAGAGTGGAACATAGCCGCCCGCGCTTTTCATGCCGAAATGGTGGAATTGGTAGACACGCCAGACTTAGGATCTGGTTGAGCAATCAGTGCAGGTTCGAGTCCTGTTTTCGGTACCACTAGGCCTCCAGCCGATTGTGGAGCGCGGCTAGAAAGTGGAATCGGACATTTTTCGGACACTTTTGAGGCACATCCCTTAGCCGCGATCATCGTGTCCTATGACTAATCGCCGCATGAGATGGAGTTGCTGAAACGAGACCAGTGGCTAAGGCCGGGTAAACATGATCTCGCCCGTGGTCTTCTCCGTGCCGGTCATCGGTGGCAACAAATAGTGCCCGTCGCCAATGAGAGGGTCGGCGTTGCTGGCGGGCTGGCGCAGCACACCGCTGAAGGCGACCGGGCGCTTGAGGGTGCCGTCCACCAATTCAAAGCTGCCGGTGAAGGTGCCGGTGGTGGGCACGAAGCTGAGGGTCTTCCACTTGGTGTTGTAAACCGGTGT
>JAQGPI010000676.1 GCA_028293175.1 Verrucomicrobiaceae bacterium
GTGCGTGTGGGCCGCCATCATGGCGACCACCATGCTGGGCGAGCGGCTGGGCCTTATGAAGCTGCTGGGCATCTTCGTGGCGTTGTGCGGGCTGGGTTTGCTCACCAACATCGCCCCCGGCAGCCTGGCCGTCACCGGCAAATGGGAGCTGGTCGCGCTGACGGGTGCCGTTCTTGCGGCCCTGGTGGTGGTGGTAATCCGGCAGCTTACCAAGACCGAAACCAGCGCAACGATCTTTGCCTCGCAATGCCTTTATGGGCTGCTCCTGTCGTTGCCTTTGGCCAGTGCCACTGCGGTGCATCTCACGTTGGGAGACATTGGTTTACTCACCGTTGCCGGACTGTGCGCTGGAGTGGGGCAGTTGGCGATGACTGAAGGCTTCCGCTTCCTGACCATCGCGGTGGGCGGCGCTTTCCAGATCACCCTGCCGCTGGTCATCTCCATGGGCGGCATCCTTCTGTACGGTGAGCACTTCAACGGGCTCCAGATCCTTGGCGGCATCCTTATTCTCGGGGGTTCCTTCCAGACCGTGGTGGGCATCCACTGGAAGCGCTTTGCTTCGAAGACGGGCTAGGAAACCGCGTTTCTCGTTGGATTTTGCATGTCTCCTGTCCCACTCTAAACACTCATGGCAGCCTCCCAGACAACCATCGGCATCATCTACGATTACGATCAAACCTTGAGTCCGAACTACATGCAGGACGAGGTGCTCTTCCCGCACTTCGGCATCAATGCGGAGCAGTTCTGGAAGAAGAGCCGTGAGCTCGTGGATAAGGAAGGCTACGATGGGGAGCTAGCTTACTTGAAGTCCATGCTCGACTACCTGGAGCTGGACCGCCCCACCAACAAGGAGCTGCGAAAGCTGGGCGAGAACCTGAACTTCTACAAGGGCCTGCCGGAGCTGTTTGATGAGATGTCCTCGGTGCTCACCGCCGAGCACCGTCTGTTTGGCGTGAAGATCGAGCACTACATCGTTTCATCGGGCTTGAAAGCGCTGCTCGATGGCAGCCGCATCGCGCCCTATGTGAAGAAGATCTTCGGCTGTGAGTTCGGCGAGGATGCGCACGGTCGCATCACTTTCCCAAAGCGGGTGATCTCGCACACGACGAAGACGCAGTACATCTTCCGCATCAACAAAGGCATGCTGGAGCCCAACGAGGATGTGAACGATCACATGCCGCCGGAACTGCGGCCGATTCCCTTCAATCACATGATCTATGTGGGCGATGGCCCCACGGATGTGCCCTGCTTTACGCTGATGAAGAAGTACGGGGGCAACGCCCTGGCCGTTTACAATCCCGATGAGAAGGATCGCGCCAGCTTCCGCAAGTGCTATCTGCTTTCCGCCCATGCGGACCGCATCAAGCACATCGCCCCAGCGGACTACCGTGCGGGCAGTCATCTGCGCATGCTTTTAGAGGAAATGGTGCTCGAAATTGCCAACGGTATCATCCGCCGCAAACGGGCTGAAATGGAAGACGGCATGATCTCCGCTCCCCACTTCTGATTCTAGTTGATACGGAAATGGCAAAATACAGCATTTTGGTATAGCGTTGTCCTTTCGCTTTCTCATTTTTGAGGTATATTCTGAACAATTGGGTTTGGCAGTGTTCCAACCCACAGCGGCGTTGTGCGCCGTGCGTTCCCTCATGAAGCATTCGTTTCTATCGGCTCTTCTCCTTCTCAGCCTCCTGAGCCTTCCGGCATTCAGCCGGGAAATTTACGTCAGCACCACGGGCAGTGACAGCAATGCCGGTACCTCGGCCAGCCCATATCGTACCGTTCAAAAAGGCATCACCAGTTCAGTTGCTGGGGACTTCATCAATGTACGTGCAGGCACTTATGTCGAAAGGTTGAGCTTCAGCAGCAAGAGTGGCACGGCGGCCAGTCGTATCACCTTGCGCAGTGATCCCGCCAACGGTGGAGTCCTTCCCGCTGTGGACGGAGCGACCCTAGCTCCCCCCGCGAACAACGACCTTTCCGCTCTGTTGACGATCACCAACTGCAGCTACGTGACGGTGCAGGGCCTCGAGTTCAAAAACTACGTAACGAGCAATGCCAGTGCCATCCCCTGCGGCATTCACATTCAAGGTAGTGGTACGGGCGTTAGGATCTTGGGCAACAAGGTGCACCACATCTGGCAGAGCAGCACTGGAGATGCCAATGGCTTCGGCTTTGTGGCCTATGGATCGAATGGGGCCTCTCCGCTTGATCAACTCCTCATCGACGGCAACGAAATTTACGATCTGCGCACGGGCTCGAGTGAATCATTCACACTCAACGGCAACGTTACCAATTTCACTGTTTCCCATAACGTCGTGCATGATGGCAACAACATTGGCATGGACTTCATCGGCTACGAAGGCACCGCCTCGGCCAATGACTATGCGCGCAATGGCGTGGTGAGCGACAACGTGGTGTACAAGATCGATACGCTGAACAATCCGGCTTACGACGGCGAGCGCGCCGCCGCCGGCCTTTACGTCGATGGAGGTAGCTTCATCACCATGGAGCGCAACGAGGTGTACGACTGCAACTATGGCATTGAGATCGCCAGCGAACACGCCGGCAGAAACGCAACCAATTGCATTGTGAGGGACAATCTGGTCCGCAGCAACCACATTGGCGGCATCATCATGGGCGGGTACGACAGCAGCAGGGGGGGCGTGACCAACAGCTCTTTCACCAACAACACCTTGTATAAGAACGA
>JAQGPI010000298.1 GCA_028293175.1 Verrucomicrobiaceae bacterium
GAACCTCGTTGCGGCCATAGTTGAAGATTAGCGTGCCCCAGTCCTGATGCTCGCCAAGACGGGGATCGGCATGTTCATACAGCGCCGTGCCGTCGAATTTAGCCAGGCCATGCTCATCCTTGGGGAAGTGACCGGGCACCCAGTCCACAATCACGCCGAGGCCAGCCTGATGGCAGCGGTCCACAAATTCACGGAAGTCATCCGGATTTCCGAAGCGGCTGGTGGGAGCGAAGTAACCAGTGACCTGATAGCCCCAGGAGCCATCAAACGGATACTCGCTGACGGGCATGAGCTCGATATGCGTGAAGCCAAGGCCCTTCACATAAGGGATAAGTTCATCGGCCAGTTCGAGATAGCTCAGCGAGCGATTGTTTTCTCCTGGAAGGCGTTTCCACGAGCCGATATGCAGCTCATAGATGCTCATGGGCTTGGTGTAGATGTCCTCGCTCGCCCGCTTCTTCATCCACTCGCCATCCGCCCAAGTGAAGCGAGAGTAGTCCCAGGTAAGCGAGGCGGTCTCTGGTCCGTTCTGGGCAAAGAAAGCAAAGGGATCAGACTTCACGCGCAGGTGCCCGTGGGCGTCGATCAGTTCGTACTTGTAGTGAGCATCGAGGGCCACGCCGGGGAGGAAAATCTCCCAGATACCGCCCTCAAAACGGCAGCGCATGGGATGAATGCGGCCGTCCCAAGAATTGAAATCGCCCACCACGCTCACACGGTGCGCATTAGGGGCCCAGACAGCAAACTGCACACCGCTGACGCCATCTTTCGTCGTGAAATGCGCGCCCAAACAATCATAGAGCCGCTGGTGCTTGCCCTCGCGGAAGAAGTACAAATCCTGATCGCCCACGCAAGGGCCGAAGGAGTACGGGTCCGCCGCCTGATGAACGTTGTCATCAAAGTAGGTGACGGCCAAGTCATAGGGCTTGCCAGCAAAAGCTCTAGGGATCTCAGCTTCGAACAGGCCGCCTTCATGCACCCGCTGCGCTGTGAAGCGCTGGGAGTTATCCCGCAGCACGACCTCCATTGACCGCGCCGCCGGTTGGAAGGAGCGGACCACAGCCATGTCTGTTCCCTCAACATGATGAGGTCCAAGGAAGCTGAACGGATCGAAATGCCGGGCTTCTAAAATGGCGCTGACATCCTGGGCACTGGAGTGGTGGGTGTGGCTCATGAGTGAGGGCATTCTTGAACAGGGCAGGGACGAAAGCCACGCCGAATTTGCGTTAACGTCATCCGTAGTTCACCCCATTCGCAGCAGCGGCTCCAGATGCGCTACACAAATGCGCTGCCAGTCCAGATAAGCCGCCAGGGTGATGCGCCTCTCGTAGCGGTTGGTCACGATAGGATGGTCCATCAGCCGCTGGGCGATTGCCTCAGGCGACTCCTCAAGGTCAAAATAGGTGACATGTCCCTGGCCCACCTCACGATGGGCCGCTATGTCTGAACAGAACACTGGCAGCCCGTGCAGCGCGGCCTCGACGATGGGAAGGCCGAAGCCCTCGGCCTTGCTGGGAAAGAGCATGGCATCGGAAACGCAGTAAAGACTGCGCACATCCTCATCTGACAGCGTGCCGGTGGTGCCCAGGAAGTAAGCGGAGTGTTCCAGTTCAAGCTGCTCCCACACCGTCACCAGTTCCTCGCCATACGCCTTCGTGTCGGTCTGGTGCGGATCAGGTGCCCCGGTAATAAGATAGGCCACATCCAGCCCCATCTTTTGCATCGCGGCGGTCACCTGCATGCCCAGCTCAATGTTTTTGCGCCGTACCACTCGCGCCGGATGCACGATAACGTAATCGCGCTCCCACAGCCGCAGGCGCTCGACGAGCGAGGAAATGCGGTCCGTAAGCGACAGGATGCGTGCCACGTCCACGCCGTTGGGGATCACGCGCACCGCCGCTTCCTGCAGTTGTGTGAGGCTGCGGTATTCGAACTGCCGCGCCACGGAGACGGCGACGTGCGTGCAGTTCGGTGGCGGCTGGCGCAGCATGGTGAAGTCTGGATGCTTCCACGGCAAATGAGCGTAGTTGGGGTTCACCGCCGCCACATCATGGACCCAGTTCACCCAATGAACCTTCGGCCAGTCCACTGCCAGCTTGCGCAGCACACGCGTGGCGGTGAGGTTAAAGGGCATGGTGAAAAGATTGTGAACGAAGATCGCATCGTGGTTCGCTAACAGCGCGGCGAGCGGCGGTCGGTCCTTGGGATTCAGCTCCTGGGCGATCACCACGCGCACCCCGTCCACCACCGCATCCGTGTTCCCGCACACCACTGTGACCTGATGCCCGCGCCGGGCCAGTGCCCGCGCCTGCTCGGCAACGACGCGCTCCACCCCTCCAACAACTGGTGGGGCGGTGTAGTGGACGATGGCGATGCGCATCGGGAAATGTCGCGTGACCTGCCGGTGCCGCAATCAAATAGGCCATGATTTATTAAGGCCCTGCGAATCTCATGGAAAAGGCCTTAAGCGCCGTCCGCCAGCGCCTTCAACCGCTCCAGCAGCGGCGGGTGCGAGTAGTGCAGCTTCACGTAAAACGGATGCGGGGTGAGGTGGGAAAGGTGGTCCTTCGAGAGCTTCTTGAGCGCCTCCATCAATGGCAGGGGGCTGCCAGTGGACTGAGCGGCAAAGCGGTCGGCCTCAAACTCATGCTTGCGGGTGAGCCCTTGCAGCGGCGCGTCCAGCAGATGACTCCACGGACCGTACACAAGGCTGAACAGAATCATGCCGATCGCCGGGCTAGCATGCACCACGCCGAAGGCGCTGAACAGCCGCGCATCCTGAAGGGCGAAATGCAGCAGGCCAAACATCAGCGCACTCTGCGCCAGCCCCACGGCGATCTGCTTGGGCACATGCTTCAATTTGGCATGACCGATCTCGTGGGCGAGGACGCCTACGATGCCTTCTTCCGATTGCGTGGTCAGCAGCGTGTCGAACAAGGCAATGCGCCGGGTGTTGCCGAAGCCAGTGAAGAAAGCATTAGCCTTGGTGCTGCGGCGCGAGCCATCGACGATGGAAATATCGCCCACAGGGAACTGCAGTTTTTCCGCCATGACCATGATGGCACGGCGCAAGGCCGCATCTTCCAGCGGCGTGAATTTCAAAAACAAAGGGGCGATGAGACGCGGCGACAGCCAGGACATGATGAGCCCGCCGAGACTGACCACCACCCAGGCCCAGAGCGCCGCATAAGGCACCTGCTCGAACAACCACAGCACTAACGCCAACAAGGGCAGGCCGAGCATCGCGCCCAGCAGGATTCCCTTTACCCGGTCGCCAATGAAGGTGGCCAGCGTGGTCTTGTTAAAGCCAAACGCCGCCTCAACCTTAAAGGTGCTCCACCAAGCGAAGGGTAGATTCAGCAAGGATTGCAGCACCATCAGAACGCTGATCAGCATCAGCCCAGTCTGAATCGGTCCCAGGCCGAAGCTAGATGTCCAAGAGTCTAGCGCCTGAAAGCCGCCCAGCCACCAGAAGGCGATGAACACCGCCAGCATCATGGCATCATGCATCACATCCAGCTTGGTAGAGGCAATATGGTACTCCATCGTGCGTTCCTGGTCCTCATCCGTAACCAGATCGCGCAGAGGCTCCGGCACGTCCTTGGTGAGGCGCGAAAGATTGAGCAGCTCAGCCAGCAGTTTCACATGAAACCAGCCGACGATGCCGATGAGTGCGGCGAGGAACCAGGGGTTAGAGATAGGCATGACTTTAACCTTTAACTACGCCGCTACCCCCAGCTCCTCGCCCAACAAAAGCTCATCCTCGCGTCCCTGCCCAAACGGCCCGGCCATCTTTCCGGCCAGATAATCCGCGATGATGTCCTCCAGTTCCATGAGGGTGGCCACGAGGCAGAAGCGCTGGCGGAGATGCTTGCCGCCGGGCATCGACTTGGTGTAATTCATGAGGCGCGTGCGCATGAAGCGCATGGTCTGCAACTCGCTGCCGTAGCGCTTAGAGGTCACGGCCATGTGCGCGTGGCGGCGGATGAAGGCGAAGCGCTGGTCCGTGCTGGCGGAGAGCGGCTGCTCACCTGTGGCAAGGTAGTGCTTGGCCTCGGTGAAGACCCAGGGGTTCATCATCGCTGCGCGGCCAATCATCGCTCCGCTTACCTTGGTGTGCGTGCGGCGCTTCTGCACATCCAGTCCGCAGGCGATGTCGCCGTTGCCGATCACCGGCACAGTAGCTGCTTCAGCACACTGTCCTATGACGTCCCAATTGGCCTCACCGGTGTAACCCTGGGCCTTCGTGCGGCCGTGAATCGAGATGGCCTGAATGCCTTCGTTTTCCAGGATCTTCACGACTTCGAGGGCGTTGATGCTGTTTTCATCCCAGCCAATGCGCATTTTCGCCGTCACGGGAATATCCACCGCCTTCACGATCTCGCGCGCCACCTCCGCCAGCACCGGGCAGTTGCGCAGCAGTGAGGAGCCGCCGTTTTTGCTCACCACCTTGTTCACGGGGCAGCCGAAATTAATGTCGATGAAGTCCGGCTGCTTCCAGTCCACAATCTTGCGCGCGGCCTCGCCCATGCGCTTGCCGTCGGCCCCAAAAAGCTGCACCCCGACAGGGCGTTGCGTGTCTTCAAATTCCGTGTAGTGCCGCGTGCGCTCGTCGGCTTGCAGGATGCCTTCGGCGGAGACGAACTCCGTCACCATCACATCCGCCCCTAGCTC
>JAQGPI010000308.1 GCA_028293175.1 Verrucomicrobiaceae bacterium
TTTGCCGCACAGGATGGCAAAGCCATGCCTGCCCGCGCCGGACTGCGGTGGCACCAAAGTATCGCCTTCCTTGATCAACATGCGCAGGTGCAGCATGCCGGGGAGCTTCATCGCTTCTTCTACTCCCGTGATAGCCGCCACTTTGCCGGGAGCGAACACCAAGAAGCCCAGCAAGGCGGCCTTGCTCTCAGCCCAGGGGCTGACTTCAAACGACTGGCCCAGAGCTTCACGAACCAGGATCTCCGAGATGTCCACGCCAGTAATGGCAGGAATGATCACGTTGGAGGTCATCACACCGCCCCCGCGGTTGGCGGTCTCAAGAAGGAAGCAGCGCCCACGCTCATCAAGAATATATTCGGAGTGGGTGATGCCACGGCGAATGCCCAGTGCTTCAATGACTTTTTGATTCGTTTCCAGCACGTGCTCGATGAGCTTCGCACTTATTTCCGCAGGATAGATCACTTCGGTGATAATCGGCTTTTCTCCTGCCAGAACCTTCTTCGAAGCAATGCCCAGGTTCACATGCCGGCCGTTCGCATCCACGCAGCCATCTACGGTGAGATGGGTGCCTTCGATGTAGGCCTCCACCAGCACTTCGCGTGAGTGGGCGTTCATCAAAGCATGCAAATAGGCGGACTCCAGGTCTTCAGCGCAGTCGACACGACGCACGCCAAAGCTGCCCCGGTTATCAACGGGTTTCACAATCACAGGGAAGGCAATCAACTCCGCCGCTTCGATCACTTCCTCCAGCGTCCGGCAGGCGACAAACCGGGGCTGCAGCACATGATGCTCCCTGCATCGCTCGCGCATCCAGCGCTTATTGGTTGTGCACTGAAGGGCGGCCATGCCGTGATTTGGCCAACCCATGGCGTTGCGGACAAAACCGGCGGCGTAGTTTGAGTAATCGCACTCATCCGCCGTGATAGCGGAGACACCGTGCTTCTCTACCAAGGCCAGAATGCCATTGAGATCACGTGGATCGATCACCTCTATGGCGTCGGCAAAAGCAAAGCCGTCGGCTCCCGCCATTGGCGCCGTGGCGACAATTTCGCAGCCCAGTTCCCTGGCTTTCTTCACCAGCGGCACCTGTTCCCAGGTGGCGCCCACGATCATGAGTTTGTTCTTGGTTTCAGGCATTGCAATGAAGGGTCAGGCTGGCGGTCTCTGGCGTTATGAAATCCCCTGTGGTGAACAGCCTCCACACGGGGTTTTCATGATAGCGGGAGTCTGCGATAAAAAGTTGCACCGTCGCCGGGCGTGCGTGGCAGCATTGCAGCCCTGAAGCCATCAAGTCCAGAAGGAAGTCCTCGTCTTTTGGCGACAGCATCCCGTCTCTTGCCGCCGTCCGTACGATCCGCCCCACCAAGTACATGGAAGACTGGAGATAGCGTGGGCGCTGCTGCTGCAAAACACCCGGAGTACCATCCTCCATGAACACTTGCGGTACCGGTATCTGCCGTCCCTCGGCGGTGAGGCGAAATCGGTAGACCATCACCCCTTCTTGATGAGCCTCTGTAAATACTGAGATCGGCGTATTGATGCCGTTACCCAGGTGTTGAAGCCACTTGATCCCCGTACGCTGGGAAAAGGCCGGCAAATGCACCGCAATGCAGGTGACGAATGCGGATGCCAGAAAGACCCAGTCCTCGCCATGCAGCGGCTCGCCACCACCCAGCCACAAACAACCATGCCTGCTCATCACAGTCCAGATAAGAACACCTAGCTGCACGACCAGTATCTGACCGATGAAAGAGATATCGGTAACGATGAACAGGGAGAAAGAGAAGGCTGCCAGTACGATAGCGATGGGCAGCAGGGCGGCGGGTGAAAAAAACGCGGGCAGCAGTGCCAGTTCCGCGCCATGCACGAGATAACCCAACCCCACAAAGAGGCTTGTGGGAACCAAGGCTGAGAGCTTTGAAAAAAAGGGCCGTATCAGATGGCGCTGGCGAAAAAACTGCAGAGTCCCCTCTCCTTTTCTCCATAGCGGACTCTTGAGCTTCTCGAAGCCAGCGCTGTACATCAGAATGCCCAGTGAAACGAAGAGCGCATTCAGCGAAGCGGCTTCCACTCTGGGCACCATCGCACCAGCAGGAACCCATCCCGCCCACTCGGGCCACCAAGCGACACGAGCCACTGCGAGGTGGAACAAGCTGTTTTGGAAAAGGATGTTTTCAATGGAGTAGAGCCGCGTGTAAAAAAACATCACCACGTGAACCACGAACAGGAGAGGCAGAGTGATTTTGGATACTTGCGGGACCACCGAGAGCGCCGCCAGAACGCCCGCTAGGTACCAAATCCTCTTCCAACCACGTGCACGCCGCCCAAATAGCACCGGCAACGCGGCAGTACCGCGAAAGAAGTGGGCTGCTAAGAGCAGGCACAACGCCGCGCTCAGAACATCCAGTAGGCGAGTCGTCTCCAAGGCATCTGCCCAGCACGGCTTTACGATCACCAAGAATCCGGACAGTAGGCAGGCGGACACCAAACCAACCCCGTTGATCCAAGGCGGAAACTGACGGGCAGATGTGCTCATGAGGCAGATTCTAACCTGCGGAATTCGAGATTACATCCGCCTGCACCAACCATGCCCCTGCGGCCAGTGGACGCGTAAACTTCAGGCCTTGAGGCCTCTCGAAAACGAACCAGGCATCCACCCCGGCATCCGGATTGCCTCGTTTGAGCACGGTGGTTTTCTCATCGACTTTTTCACCCGCTACGACTGGCCGCGTCGTTACCAAACAATGGCCTATGCGCGCCTTGAAACCAGCTTCATCGGGTTCCAGCTTACTGCGTGGGCTGGGACGGCAGAGTACATCCGCCTCGCGCACAGCCGCGACAAACGCCGTGAATTCCTCCGGCTCCAGCGACAGTGGAGCATCAGGAGAATCCAGTTCTCGGCTGAGGGTGAAATGGCGCTCAATCACGCTCGCCCCCATCGCCACGGCGGCGACAGCCGCGTGGTTAGTGATGGTGTGGTCGGAGAAACCGACAAGACAGCCATAGCGCCGGGCGTGGTCCTGCAAGCGAGGCAAATGCACGATCTCCGCCGGTGCGGGATAGACGCTGTTACAGTGTAGGATGACAAACTGCTCGTTGCCTGCATCCCGAAAAAGCTTCACCACACGGTCCAGTTCCTCTTGGGTTACCAGTCCGGTGGAGAGAATCACGGGCTTGCCGAGCTTTGCCACCCGCTCCACCAGCTGTGGGAAAACGGCAATCTGGGCGGAGGCCAGCTTGTACAAAGACACGCCAACTGATTCTAGGACATCAATAGCATGCAGGTAGGTGGGCGAGGAAAGGAAGACCAGCCCCCGGTCATCGCAGCGCTGCTTGAGCGGCGCATGCCAGGCCTCCGGCAAGTCGATTTTCGCGTGCAGCGCACGGGTGGCTGCGGACGGTTCGTGATACAGTTCGTCGAGATCAATGGACTGAAACTTCACAGCATCGGCTCCAGTCAGGGCCGCGGCATCGATACTCGCCAGCGCAGTATCTAGACTTGAGGCGTGGTTCGAGCCGATTTCGGCGATGATAAACGTCCGCCCGTTACCAATCACCTCACCGCCGGGGAGGGCAAAACTGCTGTTACCGTTGGAGACCATGCTCATGATTTCTGAAAACACACGATGGCCTCCCCATTGGGACCGGCACCGGGGCGCTCTTCATAACCATGGCGGCGGAACAACGCAAGCGAAGCAACATTGTGAAGCTTCACTTCGGCAAGCAGGCGGACTACATTTGCCTCACGACGCAGGCGCTCTTCACTCATTTTCAGAAGCATGCTGCCAGCACCGGTGCCGCGCATGGAATGGGGAACGCTGATATCAACGCTGAAATATCCGGGGCGTGCCTCGTCCTCGTCATATCGCACCTGCCCCACAGGTATCCGGGTGTCGGCGTCTTCCAGCAGGTAAATGTGAGTCGAAGGCGAGGCAAGCCGCGCTGTAAACCACCGCTGATGATTTTCCCAATGGATGGGTTCGGTCCGAAAAGCCGCCTGCCTCACCGCCGGTTCGTTGGCCCATTGCCACAGCAGCTCGCAGTCACCTGCAGCCGCAGGCCTCATATGCCAGCAAGGCCCTGGGGATGGAGGTGGGTGAGAAATCATGGGCAAGTTCAAGGGTGCATTTGCCTATACAAACGCTCCGCCTGCTCCCAGTCCTCCAGGTTGTCAATGTCCTGCACCCGCGAGCGAGGAAGGAAAACAGGAACCGCATCAGAAAAAAACACCTGAGGGTCATTAACAAAGAGGTGCACATCAAACCAATAGAACTGGCCCGCATCGTGGAAGGCTTCAGGAAACTCCTGAGAATGCCTTGTCAGGTTCTCTGGCGAAAGCATGACGGCCCTCCCACTGTCGTCTTTTTTTAATCCCCGAAAAATGCAGTAAGGGAAGGTGGTGACCGACAGGCTCATTTGGGCGCTCGCCTCGCGAATTGCTTCATAGCCGTGCATGATGTCTTCAGCCAGCATCAGCGGAGCGGTGGCCAGCAAGCAGCAGGCATAGCGGCTGTGAATGCCCAGCGCGGACAACCGCGTAAGCGCATCATGCATGACCGAGTGCAGCCCGGCCTTGTCACCAGAAACGGAGTCGTCCCGCAGAAAAGGCACTTCAGCCCCCCACTCCCTCGCTACTTTGGCAATGGCTTCCGAATCCGTGCTCACCACCACATGATCAAACAGGCCCGTGGCCTTCGCCGCCTCAATCGAGTAAGCGATGATGGGCTTGCCATTGAACAGCTTGATGTTCTTGTCGGGTATCCGCTTGCTGCCGCCGCGCGCCGGAATGATGGCCAGGCAGGACTGTGGGGGAAGTACTTTCATAGGTCAGCAGATGCCAATGCTTCATTATCAAACCGAAGCGGATGCTCCATCACAAAAAATACCCAACCTCTTTTCTAACGATGGTCAGGTTTGGTGAAGTGCCAAAAACTAGTGAGCAGGAAGGCACATCCGTATCCTTCACATAACAGCCGGCTGAAAGAATGACA
>JAQGPI010000342.1 GCA_028293175.1 Verrucomicrobiaceae bacterium
ATGCGTATAGCACGCGTCGTGACTTCCCTCATGGATACAACAATTCACACCTGAGCCAGGACCTGCGCTTCGGATTGATTTCGATTCGCGAGCTTTTTGCCCGCTGCCAGGAGCATGGCAAAAAGCATCACGCATATACTAGTTCAGTACTCACCTATACGAAGGAACTGGCCTGGCGGGAATTCTACATGGCCATCCTGCACTTTTATCCGCAAGTGCTGGACCGCGATTTCAGCACCGAGCTGGAAGCGGTGAAATGGCCCGGCACTGAGGAAGCCTTTGAAGCTTGGGCCACCGCCCGCACTGGCTTTCCCATTGTGGATGCCGGGATGCGCCAGCTTTTGACCACCGGCCTCATGCACAACCGGGTGCGCATGATCGTGGCGATGTTCCTCACCAAGGACTTGCATTGTCACTGGCTGCAAGGGGAGCAGTTCTTCTGTCAGCAGCTCATTGATAGCGAGATCAGCAGTAACAACGGCGGCTGGCAATGGAGCGCCGGCACCGGTGCCGATGCCGCGCCCTATTTCCGCATTCAGAACCCCTGGACCCAAACCCTACGTTTCGATCCAGAGGGGAAGTACATCAAGCACTGGCTTCCTGAGCTTCAAGACGTGCCCCCAAAGCGATTCCAAGCTCCCCCAGAAGATGGTCGCCCCTTGGCAAAGGGGTATCCGCTACCGATTGTCGATCACGGCGAGGAACGAGCGAAGACGCTGGCCTTGTTTGCGGCGGGGAAGCGGAAGTAAGCTATTTAGTAAACGGAGGTGGAGTTTCCGAGGGCAAGTGCGCTACACTTGTGCATCATGGCCACACCCCCTAGCAAGACCCACAGACTTCTTGCCTGGTGTTCAACCCTCCTTGGTGGACTTTTGATGACGGGAGGAATGTGGGCGCACATTCTTTGTCCCCCGATACTTGATGCCATTAGCGGGCATCAGGGTGATAAGCTTGGTTTTCTGCCTGGGCTTGTAATGCAACTGTGCATGTTCGGATGGCTCCCAGGATTGTTCCTGTTCTTTGTAGGCGCTGCAGCGCTGGTTTTTTTCTATGGAGCGAACTGTGCTAGGTGCGCGGCGATTCGAAACCGTCCGTTGACCATCGTGGCTATCTCCGTTGCCGTTTTGGCACATGCGGTCATCGCTGCGATTTCATGCCAGTTCTTCTATTTGCCAGATGGCTCAGAAATCCGTCCGATGGGATGGACCATGTTTGTCTTTCTTGTTTCCTTTTTGTCGTTAGTCCTTGCCGTTCCCATTGGCATTGCGGCGATCATCAAAGAGAAGCCTCGTTTTTGGGGAGCCATTGGTGTGATTGTGGGACTCACACCCTTTTTTACTGCGCTTTCGATATTGACCTTCGCTGAGCGAACCAAAGGACTACAGATGCTCCCTTGATTTCGATTTCTTTTTACTTCTAGATCGGCCTCGCCACTGCGATGCCGATGTGATGACCAAAGTCCGCCAAGTATTCAGACAAGGACTTGTCCATCACCACCTTCTTATAAGTGGCGGAGGCATGCATGAAGTGTAGGACACCGTCTTCGGGCCGGATGGCAAGGCCCACGTGGGAGCAGAAGGTGCCGGACTTGTCCGTGACCACCCCGATGATATCGCCGGATTGCAGCTTGGGCTCGATGTCGGCTACGCGGTTCTTGGGAATGTAATAAAAGGGCCTGCTGCCCACCTGCTGCTCCATCTTCGCCATGCCGGGGCGCAGGTCGGGGTTGTTGCGCAGGTAGCGGTAGGACTTCCACAGCAGTGTCATCTCATTGGTCTCGCGATCCTTGATGACTTGGGTGGGCCCAAGCTGCCGCGTGATGTCGCGCACATGGCCGCGTGCTTCATTGTCGCTGAACCACTCGCTGAGGTGATGGATGCGGTCGAGGTAATTGCCACGGCAGACGCCGCCGCGGTAGCGCGTTGTATCAATTTCCCGGAGTAGGTCGGCCTGCGTGTAGACGTGCCGAGATGTCTGGATCATCCGTGCGAGGCCGAGCGCGGTTTCGAAGAATGTCCAGCAGTCCAGGCCGTTGAAGTTCACGCTGGGGGATTCGACGTGATCGTCAATCTCCAGCGCGTAAGCCACATAAGGCGTGCCGCGCATGGCCAGGCCGAAACGCGCCACTCGCTGGCCCATGGGCAGCGCGCGCCACTTCTCCTGCTGAGCTTGCCGAACCAGCGCCTCAAATTTTTTGGATCCCAGAAAGGTGACGCTTTGCGGTAGATGCTCGCCAGCGATCAACGATGAAAGGCTGAACGGTGCCAGCAGCAGGCCGCTCAGAAATGAACGCCGATGCCACTGGCGAAGATTAAAAGGCGAGAGCGGCGGCATTGTTGGTCTCCAGATTTTCCAGTCCTTGATACTCTTCGCCGGTGTCGAAGGCTTTGTGCAGACTCTCGGCCACTTCGGCGAGATGCGTCCCCAGATGATCCATGCAGGCAACGATGCCAGCGCCGATTTCGCCTGAGGCGAGCGATGCCAGGGCTGCTTGCATGCTCGCAAGCAATCTGCCTTCGCTAACGAACGGCTCCAAGCCATAGCCAATCATGCAGGCCAATTTTTCTGCCTCGGGATCAAGCACGAGAAGTACGAGACGATTGGCTCCGCCACGCTCCAGCGCGCTAGTAAGCCCGCCTTTATTGAACAGCCAAAACGCATGCAGCGGCAGCGTGATATTCGGCGGCGTGCTGCTGATCACCACGGCGCAACGGACCTGCGGAAACCGATGCTCCAGCCGCGCGATGCCTTTGCGCACCATATTCAGTTCCTTCTTGCTCAACTCACCCGCCATGTCGGTGACATCGGGTTTCAGATTGGGTGCAAAGCCCATCAGCTTCTCAAGCGCGGGCAGTGAAAAGCCGCACTGCGAACACAGGTCGGCAGTCTCAAACGTCTCTTGCTGGCAGGCGGGGCAACGCATCGGATGACATGGGTCTATAGCATACGCGGGCAGGCTCGCAAGGAGTCGCGGCCTTCTTTATAGCGGCTGATAGCTTCTGCTGCTGGCGTCGTTCCTTCCAGGCCATCATGATCAAATCACTGCTCCCACTTCTATCTCTCGCCGCCCTCGCGCCTGCGATGGCTCAAACACCGGCT
>JAQGPI010000407.1 GCA_028293175.1 Verrucomicrobiaceae bacterium
GAACTGTGGGATTTTCGCGACGCCATCGAACGACTCTACCTGACCAAACTGCGCCAGGATTGTGGTCGCTCCGGTGGCATCGAGCTGATTTTTCCAGTCGCCGAAATTCAGGTCGCGCCACTGTTCATACACTGTATCAGCCTCCCAGGCCATGGAGCGGAAGCTCGGGGCCTCTTTGGCAAAGGCCGTGCCCAGCACCGCCTCGATGTCTCCGGATTTTTGATCACGCACGAGGTTCGTCTGTCCTGCGAGGACGATGACTTCATGCGGCTGAATGCTGAACTTGCCGTCTTTGAATGCGGGTATCTTGACCGCTGCGTTGTCGGGATTGCCGAAGCGGCTCAGGATGTCCTTGGCATCCGGCACCAATAGGTCCGGCAGCAGCTCGATGTTGATCTTGCGGTAAGACACCACCGCCTTGTTGTTGCCGTGGATTTGCAGGGCGATGAGGCCGTCTTTTTCAATGGTTGGCACGGTTTCGGTGTAGTCCACGGTGAGCTTGCCGTTAAGGAACAAGCGGATGCGGTCCCCCTCGGCACGGACTTCGTAGCGGTTCCATTCGCCCGGCTTTTCCGTGCCTTCGACAACGCCGATGCGCGACTCCATCAGGGTCTTCTTGCGCCGGGACTCATCGTACAACCAGCCGGAGTGACCCGCGCCGATATCCGCTTGATAGCCACTCATTTCGTTTGGCGGTTCCGCCAGCCGCTTGCTGCGGAACTGCACGCCGCCGTTCACAAAGCCCTCCGTTCCCACCAGCTTGTATTCGAGCGACAGGATAAAGTTGCGGTACGGTGTCTTGGCCGAAAGAAACTCGTTTTGCGGATTTCCCGCCATGGAGCCGCCCACAATCGCTCCGTCCTCCACGCGCCAGACATTCTTGTCGCCCTCCCAGCCCGTCAGAGTCTTGCTATCAAAGAGCGAAACCGGCGCAGCTTGAGCGGCAGCAGAAAAGAGGAGCAGGAGGGCAAGATGCTTCATGGGTCGTGTAGTTACACAACCAGAAGCGCAAAGCATTCAAAAAACCAATGTCCAAAGAAGGATAAGGGAGGGTACGTCAATCCATCACATGCAAGACCCCGGAATGCGGTCCGGGTTCTTCCGCTTCAGTTTGCAGGCACGCGGCCAGGATGGCCAGGATGCCAACCACCATGCCCACCGGAAGGAGCACCAGGATCAACGGCAGCAGCATTATGAAGATGAGGGGGCCGAGGATGATGGATATCACCAAGGCAAAGGTGCTCGGCGGCTTCAGGTTCACCAACTCTTGGCCGCCCAGGATCGCCAGATGTGGTTTCCAGGCCCAGCGCAGCAAAGGCTTCAGCAGGTGCCGGTACGGTTCCATCAGCGGAGTGTGCATGAACAGCCGGTACATTTTGCCGGGCCGCCTTCTTTGAACACCGTCACCACGAATCGGACATACGCCGGCCACAGTTGTTGATAAGGAGGGCGGCAGGCTCACGGGTGTGGTGGCGGCCAAAGAGTCACTTTTCGTTTCCATAGCATGCTAAGGGTTGAATGAGACTTACATGTCTTATAACGCAGCGAGCTCACCGGTTCTTTGGAAAATAAGCTTCTGCCCGGGGAGCGCACCGGTACGTCCCTCAACGAATATTGCTGTACGGTTCGCATGGCCCATGGTCTGGCGAAGAGTTTCTGATCGCCTGTCCTTCTTCCAATGCCTCGCTTTTTCTTGGTCCTCCTGCTCACCCTTGCTACTGCTTGGGCTGATTCTCCCAAGCCGCCGATGCAGCCGGCTTCCGGGCCCGGTGGTAGGGACTACAAGCACGCGCAGGTGCGCAAACTTGGGCCCTTCGGTGAAGGCGGCGAAGCGTTCTGGATGTATGAGCCTGACTCGCCCGCTCCGACTTCGGCCCCAGTCATTGCCTTTGTACATGGCTACACCGGCGTGGATGCCAAGGTGTATGGCGGCTGGATCGAACATCTGGTGAGGCGCGGCAACATCGTCATTTATCCTGTGTATCAAACCAGCCTCATGGCACCGGATCAATACACGGCGAATTCGTTGGCATCGCTGAAGGCAGCCTTTCGATTGTTAGACGAGCCCGGCCATGTGCATCCCGATGCGCAGGCGAATTTTGCCCTGCTCGGTCATTCGCTGGGCTGTCCTATTTCAGCGAATGTCGCGACGCTAGCCCAGGCTGAGGGACTGCCTCGTCCGAAAGCATTCATGGCCTGCCACGCGGGAGATACCAATGTGTTCAGAACTCTGCCTTCCATTCTTGCTCCCCCCGAAGACATTCCTGATTTACTCATGCTGGTGGTGGTTGGGGAAGGCGACCACATTATTGCCGATGTTACGGGCCGGGAGATTTTCGATCATAGCTATGGGGTCCGTCCCGAACACAAAAACCTCATCATTGTGAATTCTGACGACCATGGCTCGCCCGATTTGCGGTCCAATCACTTTGCTCCGCTGTCGCTCAACAATGCCTATGCCAACGGCGCAAGGTTGAGCATTGGATTGGACGAAACCGATCTGCCGGGGCCGCTGCGCTCGCGCCTGACCACTATGATCCGTACTGGCGCCACCATGCCGCCGAGCTTCGGTCGCACGGATGCCTTGG
Organism: Verrucomicrobiaceae bacterium; assembly: GCA_028293175.1. GTDB lineage: Bacteria > Verrucomicrobiota > Verrucomicrobiia > Verrucomicrobiales > Verrucomicrobiaceae > CAINXC01. Next base: position 2,589 of record JAQGPI010000407.1, read on the forward strand.
ATTTTTACGGCTATTGGAAATGGTTCGATGCGCTCACCGATGCCGCGTTCTTCGGCAAGAACCGTGGCGCAGCCCTGGGCGATACCGAGAAACAGCGATTCATGGGCAGGTGGAGTGACGGCCAGCCGGTGACGCCTGCGACGGTTGAATTGGGAAGGTGAAGCATCCGGCTTTGCAATTGCCCCGGCACTGGTCATGATGCGTCGTCCATGTCCGACACGGCCAGCACTCCCATGATGAAGCAGTACCTCGCGATGCGTCGCGAGCTGCCTGCGGATGTGCTGCTGTTTTACCGGCTGGGGGATTTTTATGAGATGTTCTTTGAGGACGCCAAGACGGCCTCGCCCATCCTCAATGTGGCCCTGACCAAGCGCGGTGGCGTGCCGATGTGCGGCGTGCCCTATCATGCGGCGCAGGGTTACATAGCGAAGCTCATCAAGGGTGGCAAGCGCGTGGCCATCGCGGAGCAGACGGCAGAGGCAGTGCCGGGAAAGCTGGTGCCGCGCGAGATTGCGCAGATCCTGAGCGCGGGCACGATCAACGACCTGAATTTGCTGGAGAGCGACCGGCCCAATTACCTCGCCGCCGTGTACCGCGAGGGCAAGCGGCTGGGTCTTGCGTTTGTCGATCATACCACCGGTGAATTCCAGGTAGCGGAATTCACCAACGTGGGGGAGCTGGCGGATGAACTGGAGCGCGTGCAGGCTTCGGAATTGCTCGTTCATGATGAACAGGGCGATCTGCTCACGGCGCTGGGCAGTCCTGCCAGTGCTCAATTTTGTGAAGGCTATCTGTTCCTTCTAGATCAGGCGATTCATAGTCTAACGACCCATTTCAAAGTGCAGTCGCTGGACGGCTTCGGCTGTGCGCAGCTTCATCCGGCGGTGTGTGCGGCGGGGGCTATTTTGCAGTACCTGCAATTCCAGATGCGGCGCAGCGTGGATCACATCAAGCATCTGCGCGTGGCCTCGCCAGGCGACTCCGTATTGATCGATGCCGCAAGCCAGAGCCATCTTGAACTGGTTAGCGCGCGCGGTGGTCATCAGCACACATTGCTGGCCGCGCTGGACCGTACCTGCACCCCGATGGGCGCGCGTAAATTGCGCCATTGGGTGCTGCATCCGTTGCGCGATGTGGCCAAGATTGTGGAGCGCCAGGACCTGCTTGCCGCCTTACTTCAGGAGCCCATTATGCTGGGCCAGATTCGCACCCTGCTCAAAGAAGTGCGCGACCTGGAGCGCACCAGCAGTCGCCTCAGCCAGGGCAGCGGCAATGGCCGGGATTTGCAGATGCTGGCCACTTCGTTAGAGGTCGTGCCCGCCGTGAAGCTGGCCTTGCAAGAGCTGGTCGCGGGTCGTGAGGGCCGTCTGCCTGCCGCTAACACCATCGGCCTCATGCCCGCGCTGCTGGCGCAGCTTCTGGAAGGCATGCGTGATCTCAGCGGCATCGCCGACATCATTGCCAAAGCGATTGTCGAAGAACCGCCACCACACATCAAGGAAGGCGGCATCTTCCGCGATGGCTGGCATGAGGCGCTGGATGAGCTGCGCGCCGCCTCCACCCTTGGACGCCAGTGGATTGCCGAACTGCAAAACCGCGAGATCGAGCGCACCGGCATCCGCAGCCTGAAGATCAAGTACAACGCCGTCTTCGGCTACTTTATTGAGATCACCAACGCCAACAAAGGCGCGGTGCCCACGGACTACCATCGCAAGCAGACGACGGTGAATGGCGAGCGTTACATCACCGATGAACTCAAGCGCATGGAGGACAAGATTCTCGGCGCTGAGGAACGCAGCAAGGCGCTGGAGTATGAGGAGTTCGTGGGCCTGCGCTTGAAGGTGCTAGAGCATCTGGAAGGCATTCAGCAGACAGCGGAGGCGCTTGCTACGCTGGACGCCGTAGTCTCCTTGGCGGAGACCGCGCGGCTCTACAATTACGTTCGCCCGCTGATCAACGAGACGCGCCATCTGTTCATCCGTGATGGTCGTCACCCCGTGCTCGATCAGAACCTTACAGGCAGCGAGCGTTTCGTGCCGAACGACGTCACGCTGGAGCCAAAAGAGAACCGCCTTCTGCTGATCACGGGCCCCAACATGGCGGGCAAGAGCACCTATTTGCGCCAAGTGGCACTGCTCACTTTAATGGCGCAGATCGGCAGTTATCTGCCAGCCACTTCAGCCGAGGTTGGCGTAGTGGATCGTATCTTCACCCGCATCGGCGCTAGCGACGACATCGCGCGCGGGCAGTCCACCTTCATGGTGGAGATGAATGAGACCGCGCTAATCCTCAACAACGCCACTGACCGCAGCCTCGTTATCCTTGATGAGATTGGGCGTGGCACGAGCACCTTTGACGGCCTGAGCATTGCATGGTCCGTGGCCGAGCATCTGCATGACAAGATCATGGCGCGCACCTTATTTGCCACGCATTACCACGAGATCACCAGCATGGCACAGGCCCGCCCCGGCGTGAAGAACTACAACGTGGCGGTGAAGGAGTGGAACCACCAGATCATCTTCCTGCGCAAGATCGTCGCGGGCAGCGCCGAGAAGAGTTATGGCATCCAGGTGGCACGCCTCGCGGGGCTGCCTGAAAGCGTGATCCTGCGTGCACGCGAGGTGCTTCTAACGCTCGAAGGCAGCGCGGGTCCCGGCGGCAAAAGCACGCCGGAAGCAGCGGCCGTACAGGAGCTGCCGGTCATCGCGCCGCCTAACAGATCCAAGCGCAAAGTGCAGGCCGAGACCGCGCAGTTGAGCTTGTTCAGTTAAGGGCGCTAAGCCGTTCCGGCATCACCACTCTTCCTTGACCACGCGCACGCCCTTGCCGCTCTTCGTCTCCATTTTCTCTTCCATGCCGAGCAGGAATTCGAAGTCTTCCTTGCCCAGGTTCTGAGCGAAGCTGGCCTCGCCGAGGATGTCGCTGGAAAGCATCTGCTTGTGCTGCTGAAGCATGAGAATCTTCTCCTCGATGGTGTCCTTGCTGATGAGGCGGTAGGCGATAACCGGCTGGGTCTGGCCGATACGGTGGGCACGGTCGATGGCCTGGTTTTCCACGGCGGGATTCCACCATGGATCGAACAGGATGACGTAGCTTGCGGCGGTAAGGTTCAAGCCGCTGCCCCCAGCTTTGAGGGAGATGAGGAAGGTGCTGGCCTTCTCGTCTTCCTGGAAGTTGCGCACGATGCCCGCGCGATCTTCGCTGGCCCCGGTGAGCCAGTGATACGGGATGTTCATCTTCTCCAGCTTCTCGCGGATGATCTTGAGCATGCTGACGAACTGGCTGAACAGCAGCACCTTGTGGCCTTCCTCGTGGAGCTGTTCGATAAGGTCCAGCGCCGCAGTGAGCTTGGCGCTTTCTTCCTCGATGGCATCCTTTTGCACGAGCGCGGGGTGGCAGCAGACCTGACGCAGGCGGGTAAGCGCCTGGAGAATGGCGAAGCGGCGCTTGCTGAGCGCGTCCTTGCCATTGGCGGCAATGACCATCTGCTGGGCGCGGGAGAGCTCGTCGCGATAGAGCTGGTCCTGCATGCCGCTCATTTCGCAGAGCAGGTTTTCTTCGGTACGTGGCGGCAGTTCGCGGGCCACCTGACCCTTGGTACGGCGCAAAATGAAGGGGCGAAGCCGGGCTGAGAGGCGTTGTGAAGCGCGCTCATCCTTGCGCCGGTCGAAGTGCTTGTGGAAGTAACCACGGTCGCCCAGCGCACCCGGCGTGGCGAAGCTCATGAGGCTCCAAAGATCGAGCAGGCGGTTTTCCAGCGGCGTACCCGTGAGCACCAGACGGTTGTGTGAGCGCAATTCACGCGCGGCCTTGGAGGCCTTGCTGTCTGGATTCTTGATCTGCTGGCCTTCGTCCAAGATGGTGGCCAGGAAATTGACGTTTTTGAGATGCTCGATGCAGCCGCGGAGCTGAGCATAGTTCATCACCAGCACATCAATGCCGCCGTTGAGGGCATCCATGTCGAGCTCATCTCGGTCATGCAGCACCTGCACTCGCACATGCTTTGCGGCCTTGACGAATTCCTGTGCCCAAACGTCGAGCACGGACTTGGGACAGACCACGAGTGTCGGCGGTATCTCGCCTTCGAAACGCTCACGCAGCCACAGCACCCAGGCAATGGTTTGCACCGTTTTACCCAGGCCCATGTCATCGGCCAGGATGCCGCCGAAGCGGTTCACGGTGAGGTAGGAAAGGAAGTGGAAACCATCGATCTGATAGGGACGCAGCGTGAGCGACAGGCCTTCTGGAACATTGGGCTTCTCGGCCAGCTCCACCGATTCCATGCGGTCCTGCAGCTTCTTCCATGCCTCGGCGTCCAGCACCTCCGCCCCGCGCTCACCGGCCAGATGACGCCAGTGCACGCGATGGGCTTCATCGCTCAGGTCATTCAGGTCAATCCCGAGCAGTTCCACCATTTCCTGCTGGTCGTCCGCCAGCTCCAGCTTCACGCGGCGCCAGGTGCCATCGGCAAGGCGCACGAAGCCGCCCTTGGCGGCGATCAGGCGGCGGATGTCGGCGGGCTTCAGGTCCACGCCTTCCACATCAAACACCACGCGCAGGTCGAACCAGTCGATGGTGTTGGTCTGGGTGGCTTCAAGACGCACCCGGGCGATCAGGGGATCGGCCAGGATGGTTTGCAGCGTGGCATCGGGCTTGAAGTCAATCTCCTGCGGAAGCTGCTGTGCCCACTCGTAGAAGACCTCCGGAAAGGTCTTGGTCATACGCGACCGGAAGGTGTCCAAGTCGTCGTCAAAGGTCGCCTTCACGCCCTCCAGCAGGGATTCGGCATTGGCCAGTGCGGTGCGATCATGGCACATGATTAGGCCGTCCTCGCGCGGCGGGCTGGCTTCGATCACCCACTTGTTGCCCCGCAACACTTCGCGATGCTCGCCCTCAGGGGAGGAGGCCATCACGCGAAAGTGTGCGTACTGAGTGCTGCCCACGGCGGCCTTGGTACAATGAGCGACGATTTCGACCGACAGCGGTTCGCGGCGGATGCGCGAGGCAAGGCATTCCGGCAGCGGCACGTGCAGCTTATCCAAGAAGGCGATGCCATCGGAGGAAGTGAGAGCGGGCAGGGGGATGGAAGTCTGAGCTTCCACCGAGGTGTCCTCACCGAACCAGGCTGGACCACGGAAGACCGTGTCGCCGGAAAGATAATACACTTCAGTAGCCTGTAATACACGCAGCGGGCTTGGTGGCGAGGTGCCGTCGGGCAGCACCAGCTTCATGATGATAGCCAATCCGTCTTCGGATTCCATGGCCGTCCATTTCAACGCCTCATCGCTGCGGTTGAAAGGCGTCTCGTCCAGCGTCACCAGCCGTGTTTTCAGCGCGTCCATCGCGAACAGAGTGGACAGCCAGCTTGCGTGCCGTTCCAATTCCAGACGGAAGCTTTCAGGCTCCGAATGCCCAATTTGCAGCAGGCAGGCCATGAGCAGCATCTCCGCTTCGGCGGGCAGCTTCAGGACACCGCGCGAGTGGTCGCGCTTGATGCCGTCCAGATGCTCAGGAGCGACGGTCCGGAACTGGTCGTTGAAGAAGATCTGGAATTTCGCGTCGCTCGTGGTGATGAGCAGCCGCACATCGCTGATCTCGCGGTCGAAACCGGCTTCCCTGCGCTGGCTGACGAAACGCTTCACGCGCTCCATCCATAGCGGCACCGTGCGGTCCTGGCGGAAGGAAGAAAGCTTGCCGCGCGTGGTGTTGAGATCCGTCACCGATTTCAGGAAGGCGGGGAAAGGCAGCGCGCGCTCATGCAGGGCCAGCGCCACGTAGTTCCAGAACTCCATCGGCGTGGTCGGCGGGTCCGACCACAGGGCCAGTGGCTCGTAGCTCTGGATGGCCCACTTGGGATGCAGGCGCACCATGTCCTGATCCATGATTTCCTTGGTCTTCTGCACGCGCTCGAAGCGCTTCTCCACCTTGCTCAGGTAGCTTTCCTCGCTCGGCTGCAACTGGCGGCCCAGGGCGCGCTCCACCACAAGCTGGAAGGTTTCTTTGACCGGTTCATCCGCTGCGAGTGCATCGGGAATATCGCGCTTAACGCCCACTAGAGCGAGACAGGCGGCGAGATCGCCCAGGGTAGGATCGTCGGCATCCGTGTCCGGCGTCCAGCGGCCTGCTTTGATCTGCCAGCACACATGCACTGGCTTGTCGTCCAGCATCACCTCCGCATCGAGACGCGCGTCTTGAAGGTCGAGTGTGATGATGGCACTGTCCTCAGCGAGACGCTCCGCCTCCCGGCGCAGGGGCTCGGCAAAGCTTTGCAATAGGACAGGAAGAGCTTGGTGAAGATCAGGCATGGGACCGTGGAATCCCCCTGAGTGCCAGAGGGATGAACTTGATACACACAGCATGAAGCGATGGCAACAGGTCGCTCACTTCGTTTCCGAGATGTTTGTTCTTTGCTTCCGGGCAGCCATGCGTATGCATGGGGATGGCCAAACTCACCCCCGAACAACAGACCGCCGTCGAACAATGGGCGGCCGCAGGCGCGAACCTCAATGAGGTGCAGCAGCGGCTGAAGGCACAGTTCGACCTTTCGATGACGTATTTGGACGCCCGCCTCCTGATGGTGGACCTGGATCTCAAGCTGAAGGAAAAGGAACGTGCGAAGGAACCTGTGCCCGCCCCTGCCCCTGTTGTTGGTGAAGGCGAAGCCGCCGCTCCCGGGTCAGGCGCAGTCACCGTGACCCTCGACGAACTCGCCATTGAAGGCGCCATGTGCAGCGGCAAGGTCACCTTCTCCGATGGCAAGATCGCGGGCTGGTACATTGACCAGCAAGGCCGCCTAGGCATGAAGGCCCCCGAGCCCGGCTACAAGCCGCCTGAGGCTGATGTGCCGGTGTTCCAGGAAGAACTGGAGCGCGTGCTGGCGGCGGCGGGATTGTAGGGCCCATTCTTCACCTTGCCGCCCGCACCGTCACAAATGCAAACCACACGCGGTTTTCCTGGTTCTCTTCTTTGAGGCCGGTGTTGAGCGGGCGGTTGAGCGTTCCCACAAACTGAGTAAGACCCGGGCGAACCTTGATGGTGGTGGCGAGAGAATCGGATTCAAAGAGCGGCTGGACGACGCCCATATAACGCTTCTCGCCGATCAGACGGGTAAGCTGGGGCTTGAGCTTGAGCGACAGTAGTTGGTCCTCATGGCTGACTTCTATTTCCAATTTGGTGCCCAGTTCCCGGGACTGAAACGCAGTGGGAGTGACCGTGGTCATCAGGCCGAAGCCGCCATTGTGGGGCCCGCCTGTGGGTGGTGCCACGCCGGAGCCTGTCTGTCGCCCAGCTCGCAGGTCGGCAAGAAGTTCGTCATCGGCGATCAAGAGACGTTGCACTATCTGCGGCGGATCAAATTCGGTTGGATACTGGTATTTGTCCGTCTCCTGCAGGACAGTCGCCGCGCCGCTGACCACACGACCGCTGAGAAAGGCCTCCAGTTTGGCAGTGCCGCTGTGCATGGCAGACTTTAAGCAGAGATGGAGCGCGTTCTGCTCTAGCCCCTCATCAACCAGGGCCGAGGCTTCCTGCTTTGGCAGGGAGATGACTTCAAAAAAGGCAGTGAACACATCGGCCTCCGCCATCGAAGGGCCCTTGTTGTACGCCGCCCAGCTTAGACTGCGGGGGGTGATGAAGACGAGCGAGACGGTGGAGTCTGGCGTTTGAAATTCCCCGCCAGTTTGCTGTGGAGAGCTAAAGGTGCCTAGAAAAACCGGCGCACCAGTGGTGAGGACCGTTTCCGTTGATACGTGTCGGCTGCTGATCTGCGCCAGGGACTCGCCGTTGTACGTTTGGAAACCCTCTAGGCGGGTAGTGTGAAAATCCACCGTAACTCCTGTCTGCCCCGTAACATTGGAGCGGTTGGGAGTGAGTTTCAGCAAGTCGCCCAGAAGAGCCGTTTGGAAAGCTGTAGGCGTGATGGAGCCGACGATGCCAAGACCGCCGTTGACGGTGTGCCTTGATGTCGCGGCAGCCGTTTCTGAGGGGGTGGCAGCGCGATTGGCAGCCGTTCGTTTCGCGGTGGTGGGAGCTCGATGTGATGGAGGTGAAGCGGAGGGGGCTGCGGACTTTTCAGAGGGACCGGCATCAGGGGGGGCTGGCAAAGGAGGCGTGGGAGCGGGAGCTGGCGGGGGATCAAAGAAATCGTGGAGGAACGGGATCAAGGCGGCATCACCGATGGCAAGGCGTTGTGGAAGTTGCTGGGGATCAAATTCCGTGGGGTAGAGCAGTTCATTGCCCTGCTGCAGCTCCATCATCTCGGTGTTGTCGCCGACAACTAGAATGAGCTTTTCCAGCACCTCGGGAGTCGCTTTAGCTTGGTCTATCAGGTGCTGGTGCAGGGCGCTGTCATCCAGGTCTTTCGCCAGCAGCTCCAGCCCTTCGACTTTGGGGAGGGTGAAGACCCGCAGGATGTAGAGTATCTGCGGATCAGGCCGGACTTTCAGAGAATCATCACCCGCAGCATTGGCGAAAGCGGTGGCGACGAAGAGGAAAATCAGGAAAAAAAAGCGCATGATGCGAAAGGGCTAAAACGAAGGTGGAGGGGAGCTGCTACCGGGCGGAAACGCGCAGGAATGCCAGCCAGATGCGGTCCTCGTTGTTGGAATCCTTGTAGCCGGTGTTGAGCGCCTTGTTCAA
>JAQGPI010000412.1 GCA_028293175.1 Verrucomicrobiaceae bacterium
CAAACCGTGGTTTTGCCGACTCCCCCTTTTTGACTTGCCGTTGCGATGGTGATCACGTGCCTAGTTCTACGGTTACCAAAAGGAGATTCAAGCACGGAGTGATTCACCTTCACCATTCCTGCAAGGCATCCGCCAAGGCTGCCTCAAACGGTCGCGAGCCATCGTGCCAGCCAAGCTGCTCATCCAGCGCCTCCATGCGGTGAATCAATCCCACCACATGCTGGCGTGGGTAAGGGCCGCCCGCAGGCCCGCAGAAATGGGTCCGGCAGCCGAAAGGGCGGTGTGCATAGATCGTGCAGCGCCCGTCCTTTCCTAGCAGCGGGCAGGCACCCTCAGGGTGAGGTGTCAGTTTTTTCCGCCCGCTGGCACGCACTCCTTGAGCTGCCAGAAGCGCCTCGATGCGGGTGACAATCGGCGTTTTGCCAGTCTGCCGGAAATGGCAGCAGCCGGTGCGCATTTCACACTGCCGGGGCAGCGCCTGCGCCTCCACTTCGGCATAGACCGATTTCAATTCGGCCAGCAGTGCTTTTTGTTCCTTCTTCATGCTCAAAGTTATCATTGAACATGAAGCGGATGGCAAGTCGCGGTGCGTTCGCAATGTGAGGCCCTTGCATAAGAATGAAAGATAGTAATAAATGATCTAAATTAACCTGTAATGATACAGTGGGATGAAAGTTAGCACTAACATGCGCATGCATCTTCGGACGAGTTCATATTATTTGGGAATGTGTACTATTATGGAATTTAGATTTTTGCGCAGGTGAAAGTTAGTTTAATAACTTGCGCGGGCCTCTCATGCCGGTAGCATGCGGGCCCCGAATTCCGGGCGTGCTCTAGCAAGGCGTGCGCGGTTCGGGAATGCTGGCGCGGCTGTTGTAAGCTGCGTCAGGTGAATATCATGATGTACTTGAGAATCCCCCTGATCATCGCCCTGGCCATCGGTTCCACCGCCTGCCAGAGCGCCACGAAAGAAAGCGAATCGAGTACCACGCTGGCCCGCGTGCTTCACAATGTGAAGACCACCGCCTACACTCATAGCGAAGGGGATCATCTCAAGCATGGCGCCAGCAACGCCATCGGCAGCACCTTGAAGTATGGCAATGTGCGTAGCGCGGCGGCCGATTGGTCGGTTTATCCTGTGGGCACCAAATTCAAGATCCAGGGTGAATCATCCGTCTATGTCGTTGATGATTATGGCTCAGCCCTTGTTGGCACCCATACCATTGATTTATACAAGCCATCCAAGGCCTCAATGAACAGCTGGGGAGCGCGCAAGGTGAACATCGATGTGATCGAGTGGGGCTCATACACCCGCAGCCTTGCGATCCTGAAGCCGCGCGCGAAGAGCGGCAAGGGCATTATCCGCCGTATGGTGAGCAGCATTCAGCAGAGCCTCGGCACCAAAGGTGCATTGGCCGAGTCTGAGTAAGGGCGCTGATGGGACCGTGCATTAGGGGTTGATACGACCGTGCGCTGCTCTTTGATAAGGCACCCATGTTACAACAGTGGAACATCCGATCTCGCGCCCATCAGTGTGCCGTCAGCGGCAGGCAGTTTGAGGACGGCGAGAAGCATTACACCGCGATTTACTTTGATCCGGAGACCGGCGGCTATTCACGCCGTGACGTAGGCTTTGATTCCTGGCAGCAGGAACTCGCGGAACGCCAGCCTTTCTCGTTTTGGAAATCGATATACACTCCAAACGCAACGGAAGAGCGGCCTGAGCTGGCCACCAAGGAGTCGGGCATGATGCTGCTTCAGCACATGATCGAAGAGGATGATCCTTACACCGAAAATGCTCGCTACATCCTGGCCCTCATGCTGGAGCGCAAACGTATCCTCACGCCTACGGCAGCGAAGGAGACGGAAAAGGGTCGTATGCTCTTCTACGAAAACCGCAAAACCGGCGACGCCTTCATCATCCGCGATCCTGAATTGCGCTTGGATGAAGTGGCCGGTGTGCAGGAAGAAGTGGCCACACTGCTAGGCTTTGGCCCCGACAGGGCACCCCTTCGGTCTTCCAAATCCAAGACCAAGAGCAAGGCCGAAACCGCGCCGGAAGCTAGTGCCCCTGTAGTGGAAGAGCCCGCTAAAACCACGGATGAATCTCCAGCAGAGACCGAGTCCGAGGCAACAACTGAGTGCGCTGAAAACGCGGAGGATGTGCCCGTTGAAAGGACCGGTAAGCCTGAAGCCGAATCAGAGCCGGAGAGTGCGCAGGAAGTTGACGAAGAAAGCGGCGCCCGCCTCTAACTCTGCCACATCAATCCACTCATCCTTGGTATGCGCCTGAGCGATGCTTCCCGGCCCGATGGCGATGGAGGGAATGCCCTCTGCCGCCAGGAAGGCCCCATCGCAGAACCACGGTGCTCCGGTGATCTCCGCCCCACAGGCCACTAGGTGCTTCACAAACGGATTGTCGGCGCTGGTATCGAGAGGCATGGCTTCACTAACTGAGCAGGTATGTGCAGTGGGGTCAGTGCGCGCAATGAATTCGCGCAGCAGTTTTGCGGCCCCGCCTGCACGATGCAAAGCGGGTGTGGTGCGAATGTCCACTCGTAAGGTACATTCTGCTGCAACGATGTTTGAGCGGGTGCCGCCATGAATCATCCCGATGTTCAGCGTGCTACATCCCAGCAATTCATCCACCCCGCCTAACTCTACCAGCAGATCACGGAATTCCGTGTCCAGCGCCTGAATAATTGCCGCCATTTTCGTGATCGCGTTCACCCCTTTTTCCGGTGTCGCACCGTGCGCTGCCAACCCCGTCGTCACCACATCATCCCACAGGCAGCCTTTGTGCTTCAGCACCGTTTTGAGGCTCGTTGGCTCCGCCACGAGCGCAAAAGCATAGTCAGGATGATTCTCCGCAAAGTGCCGTGACCCATGCTGGCTGGATTCTTCAGACATAAAGCCCGCGAAATGCACTTCGACGGGCAGCTCGGCAATTGCCTGCGCGCCGAGTGTTTTTAGCGCCCATAGCATGGAGGCCATAGGTCCCTTCGTGTCCGAAGCTCCGCGGCCCCAGATGCGACCGTCACGCAGTTCTCCACTGAACGGCTCAATCGTCATCCCGCCCACACCCACCGTGTCCAGATGCGGGCCAAAAACGATGCACGGTTTCTTCCTTCCGTCCGCGCCCAGATTCGATGGAAAACGCCCGATTACATTCGGTCTTCCTGGCTGCACTTCCTCCAATACGGCCTTAGCACCGATGCGCTCCAAAAACGCCGCTACAAACTCTCCACAGGCTTGCTCGCCCGTTTCCGTCGTCCCTGGATCGCCGTCTGGATTCACGCTCGGAATGCGTACCAGTGCCTGGGTTAGTTCTACGACATTGGAGAGCGAGGGAAGCATGGTCGCCATTCAGCCACAGGGCATGCGCAGAGTCCAATGGAGTTCAAGGATGGGCTGCACTTCACCCCGAGGGAGAAATGGAAAAAATGTAAACTGCCTGTCCCGCCACGCGTCTCCCATTCGTCGAATAAGGAAAGCGATTCGCTTTCAGAAACTGAACTCATACCCCGGAAGCAATTATCATGAAATCCAAGATCTGCCCCTGCCTGTGGTTTGACGGCCAGGCCGAAGAGGCCGCCCGCTTTTATACGTCAGTCTTTAAGGGCTCAAAAATCACCGACATCTCTTACTTCCCGGACGAAGGGCAGGAGATTCATGGCAGGGAGGCGGGATCAGTAATGGTCGTAGCATTCGAGTTGGACGGCCAGTCCTTCACAGCGCTGAACGGCGGGCCGGATTTCAAGTTCACAGAGGCCGTCTCCTTCCAAATTAATTGCGAGACCCAGGACGAAGTCGATTACTACTGGGAGAAGCTGGGCGAAGGCGGAGATCCAACCGCGCAGCAGTGCGGCTGGGTGGGGGATAAGTTTGGCTTGTCCTGGCAAGTGGTGCCTTCGATCATGGACAAACTGACGACCGATCCTGACAAAGCAAAGTCCGCACGCGCCTTCAAGGCCATGCTGGGCATGAAGAAGCTAGACATTGCGGCCCTGCAGCGGGCTTTCGATGGCGAAAGAGCGTGATTTGGACGGTGACACTAGGAGAGCGAAGCTGCCCTCACGCTTTTCGGGGCAAAGTGTTTCCATGTACTAAAATTGGGAGATTCTTTTTCATTGCCTTGTCACATGGGCTCTGTCACGAGTCCCGTGTTCTATGATTTCACTGCAAAAGTTTTTCGGGAAGGACGATCAATTTCTAGATCTGCTGGAGGCCTCTGCAAAGGAGTGCCAAGCCATTGTGGAGGCTTTGAAGGAGATCCTGAAGCCTGATGCCAAGCTTTCCCTCGATCAGTTCGCGGCCTCCCGCCGCAAGGACAAGCAGATCACTAACGAAATCTCGGAACTGCTGTGCAAGACGTCCGTGACAGGTTTGGAGCGCGAGGACATCGAATCCATCGCCAACTCGCTCTACAAGATTCCGAAGACGGTGGAGAAGTTTGCCGAGCGGTACATCATTTTCTCCGACCGCCTGCGGGATGTGAGCTGGGATAGGCATCTCGATTTGATGGGCCAAG
>JAQGPI010000422.1 GCA_028293175.1 Verrucomicrobiaceae bacterium
AATCGGCGCATGGTCCGGCATCACATCGCGCGTCGAGTCGCTAACCGGATCGTACACCTGCAAGTACCCAGAGTAGTTGCCGGCCCAGAGGCGACCGATCGAATCTACAGCGATGGAGGAAGCACCGGCAAACTGATGCACCACAATGGCATTTGCACGATCCACCGGCGCTGGCGTGCCGCTGATCACAGCAGCCACAGCGGTATCGATCTGGCTGGCGGTGAACTTCAGCACCTTCTCTGAATCAGCCTCATCATCTGTGAAATACTCTGACCGCGCAGCATACACATTGCCTGAGGCATCCGTACAAACGCCAGCGCTGTAGGTGGAGATCACACCGGTGACCGCACCCACCTTCGCGCCATCCGCCGAGACGAAGGTAAGGTTATGCTTGCTGTCCACACCGTTGGTTCCACCAATGAGCCAGCCTTCCCGGCCTGAACTCGGATGCTTCCAATACACGGCGCAGAAATTCTGCAACGTGCTGCTCACCAGCGATGTACTGCTCAGGGGAGTGCCAGTCGCAGAGGGATTAAACTCGTAAAGACCCCGTGGTGCCGAATAACCTCCACCACCCACAAGGCCTGAAGTGGCATTGCGCACAGCAACGAAGGAAGGATCGAAGGCGGTGCCGTTGCTACTAATTTGCGTCTTGGCCGCTGTGCCCCAGGTGTTCTGTACATAAAGGCTTCCTTCGTTTCCTAGAACGAATCTGCCGTCCGGCAGACGGTCGAGCGCGAATGCGTATTTTTGGCCGATTTTTCCGATTGGGAACGAAGTCCACTGAGCGGCGTTGATGACTGTGGTGGCGGACGCGAAGGCAATGGCCAGCGCGCACGAGGCCACCGCTTTGAAATAGCGGTAATGCATGTGCTTGTCTCTCTATGTTGCAATCAAGTGCGAGAGACGAAGCAGTGCCCTGCATGATGAACATGCGCGGCAGTGAAGCATCTCCCACCCTTCATTTGGCGATGAAGTTGAGCCCGCGCACCATCACGCGATGGGGCGGGAGTGAGGACTTGCAGGTGGATGTTCGGACTCCGGGTTTGTGGTCATGCATCGCATGAACCGCCTTCCCCCACACCTTCACCAGCTTGAGGCCGATTGGTTATTCGCGCACAGGCCGCAAGGCCAGCACTCTAGAGGGTCGTCACCCGTTACCGCAGCGCAACTGTGGCCGGTTTTCACGGCCTTCCCCATTGCTGCAAGTCATGTGATGTTTGAAAAGAACTGCTCATGCCTAACCCCGGAATCGATTGCCTGTCAACCCGGAGTCGAGCAGATAGGTGCGACGGCATCAACGCGAAGCTGCCTCCTTGCAAGCCCCCTATCCTGGGTAACACTGCATCCTACGATGTCAGACACCCACACCGCCCCATGGGACGCCAAACGCAATGCGTCTAAGAAAGGACTGCTGCGCAAGCTGATCACCTGGGCACTCGTCATCGGGCTGCTTTCCCTGATCGGCTACGGCCTCCGGCCTCGGCCTATCGAAGTGGAACTGGAGAAGGCATCCCGCGGGCCGCTGACTGTCCATGTGGTTGAAGAAGGCAAGACACGCGTCCGGAATCGCTATGTCGTTTCCGCACCTGTAGCCGGTCAGATGCGCCGAGTGAGCTTGCGCGCCGGGGATGCCGTGAAAGGCGGCGAGACGGTGCTCACCGCCATCGAGCCGGCTATTTCTCCCTTGCTGGACCCGCGCGCTAAAGCCCAGGCGGAAGCCCGTGTACAAGTCACTGAGGCTGCTCTTTTACAGACAAAGCAGTCGCTGGACATGGCGAAGACCAACGAGAAATTCGCTCTTAACAACTGGGCGCGAGTGAAGAGCCTGAGTGAAAAGGGCAGCATTTCGCAGGCGGATCGGGACAACGCCGAGCGCGATGCCTCCATGCGCCAGCAGGAAGTGCGGGGTGCGGAATTTGCGGCCAAAGTGGCCCAGTTTGAACTCGAGCAAGCCAAAGCGGCGCTGGTGCAATTGGAGACGCCTGCCAGCCCCGGCACCGTATTCGAACTGAAGGCCCCGGTCACCGGCAAGGTGCTGAAGGTCATGCAGGAAAGCGCCATGGTTGTGGCACCCGGCACGCAGCTCCTGGAGATTGGCGACCCTGCCGACATTGAAATCGAGGCTGAGATCCTTTCGCGTGATGCGGTCACCATCCAGCCTAATGCAAAGGTGACCGTTGAGCAATGGGGCGGTGCTGAGCCCTTGATCGCACGTGTGCAACGCGTTGAACCTGCCGCTTTCACCAAGGTCTCGGCCTTGGGTGTGGAAGAGCAGCGTGTGATCGTAC
The DNA here is from genome assembly GCA_028293175.1 of Verrucomicrobiaceae bacterium. Lineage (GTDB taxonomy): Bacteria > Verrucomicrobiota > Verrucomicrobiia > Verrucomicrobiales > Verrucomicrobiaceae > CAINXC01. Next base: position 2,292 of record JAQGPI010000422.1, read on the forward strand.
GCAGCGACCTGATCAATCCCCCGCCTGCCGCACAGGCCCTGGGCGACCGCTACCGCGTGGAAGTGCAGATCGCCATCTGGCATGCAGACAACGTGCTGCTTGTGCCAGCCGGGGCCTTGTTTCGCGAAGGCCATCAGTGGAAAGCTTTCGTCTTCGACAACGGCAAGGCCAAGGCCATCTCATTGGAGGTGGGCCATACCGACGGCCGCAAGACGGAGATTTTGAAGGGTCTTCCGGAAGACGCGCAACTGCTGCTGCATCCTCCGGACACGGTCAAAGAGGGTGTTGAAATCGTGCAGCGTAAAACGCAGGCGACGTGAATATCACAACGAGCGCAGCCATTGCAAGGCCTCGCGCAACTGTCCTACACCGTCCTCTTCTTTAAGCCGGGGGAACTTGCCCTGGATGAGCATGTAGTTTTCCCCGAGCTTCAACATTAGCTTGCGGTCTTTAATCTCGACGGAGGACACGCGAGCATTCGTCGCCGCCAAGCGGATGGAGGCGCATAGCAGCAAGTTTGAAACCGCTGGCGGCAACCTGCCGAACTGATCCTTCCATGCGGACTCAAGATCGTCGATTTCACGTCGTAAAGTCACCTCCGCCACCGCGCGATAACCCTGGATGCGCAGCTTCGGGTCTTCCATGTAGTCGCTGGGAATGAACGCAGGTTCCAAGCCCGGCAGCGCGCCGTTGTAAGCAGACTCGCTGAGGCAGAGGAAATCCGCACGCAGCGGCACATCGACTGGACGTTGGGTGCGTTTGCCCTGGCTGCGATTAACAGCTTGCTTCAGCATCTGGCAGTAGAGATCAAAGCCCACCGCCGCGATATGGCCGCTCTGTTCCGTACCCAGCAGGTTGCCTGCGCCGCGAATCTCAAGATCGCGCATCGCAATCTTGAAGCCGGAGCCCAGCGCCGTGTACTGCTTGATAGCGTTCACCCGCTTCCGTGCATCACCGCCGGTCACGAAATCGCGCGGCAGCATCAGGTAAGCCTGAGCCCGGACATCGCTGCGCCCAACCCTGCCACGAAGCTGGTACAAGTCCGCTAGGCCGAAGCGGTCGGCACGGTCGATGATGATGGTGTTCGCATTTGGCACGTCCACACCGCTTTCAATGATCGTGGTGCACACCAGCACATCCGCCTCGCCGCTGACAAACTTGTGCATCGTCGCCTCCAACAGGCCTTCGTCCATCTGGCCGTGCCCCACCACGATGCGTGCACGCGGGCACAGTCCCATGAGCTTCGCCTTTACCGCATCAATATCACCCACGCGGTTGTGCAGGAAAAACACCTGCCCACCCCTCTCCACTTCGGCATTGATCGCCGCCTTGATCACCCTCTCATCATAGGGGCAGATGGTGGTCTGCACGCTGTGGCGGTTGGGAGGCGGGGTTTCGATGGTGCTCATGTCGCGCATGCCCATCAGCGCCAAATACAGCGTGCGCGGGATGGGCGTCGCACTAAGTGAGAGCACATCTGTCAGACGAAACAGCTCTTTGAACTTCTCCTTATGCTTCACACCGAAACGCTGCTCTTCATCGACCACGGCGAGTCCCAGGTCCTTGAAAATTACATCCTTGGAGATCACGCGATGCGTGCCTACCACGATGTCCACACTGCCGTCCTTCAGGCCTTTGATGATCTCCCGCTCTTTATCAGGTGGTGTGAGACGGCATAACATTTCCACCGTCACCGGGAATTCGCTCATGCGCTCACGCAAAGTCTTCCAATGCTGCGCGGCAAGAACCGTTGTGGGAACTAGGATCGCCACCTGCCGCCCGCCCATTACGGCTTTGAAAGCGGCACGGATCGCCACCTCCGTCTTACCAAAACCCACGTCCGCGCACAGCAGGCGGTCCATGGGTCGCTCGCTCTCCATGTCGCGCTTGATGTCCTCCACGCAGGTCAATTGATCGCGTGTTTCCTGATAGACGAAACTGCCTTCAAACTCCGCCTGCCACTTCGTATCCGGCGGGTGCGGCTGGCCCTTCACGCTCTGCCGTTCGGCGGCAATGGAGATCATCCGGGCAGCGAATTCTTCCACGCTGCGCTCGGCGTTTTTGCGGGTGGAGCCCCAACGTTTGTCGCCCAGCTTGTTTAGTGATGGAGCGCTGCCGCCCACGCCCACATAACGCGAGACCAGATGCGCCTGCGAGGTGGGCACGTAGAGCTTTGCCTGGTCCGCGTAACGCAGCACCAGCACCTCTTCGCGCTTCGAACCTTCACCACGCACCTCGATACCGCCGAACTTGGCCACACCGTACTCTGAATGCACCACAAGGTCATGCTCATTGAGCGCGCGAACCAAATCACGCGCATGCCGCAACACCTGCGTTTCATCCAGCTTCGAGCCTTTGACTCGCCTAACAACTTGATGCCTACCAAAAATTTCCGCACCGGTCAGTACGGCCAGCTTGGCCGCTGGAACAATAAATCCCCGGTACAGCATTCCGAGCTGTGTTTCGATACCCAAGGCCGTCGCTTTGTCCTTGCTCAGCAATTCATGGAAGCGTTCCCGCTCCGCTGCGTTGTGGAAGAAAATGATCGTGCGCCAGCCATCACGTTTCCACTCTGAAACCTGCGCATCGAAATGCTTCCGCCGCGCCTCATGCAGTACGAAATCGGAGGCATCGAATAGCCCCAGCGGATTGTCATGAATGGCGGTGGCGAAGTCTTCCTCCCCTTCCCGCTTCGCGCCACCTGTGGTGATCGTGACCTGCACCGGCACGTCCGGTTCGCACTCGATGGCCACCACCACATCGTGTTTGGCGAGGTAGTCGCTCAGCTTCCCCTGCTTTGCCGAGGCATCGCTCAGTTGCAGAATGAAGCTCGCTCGCTCCAACCGGCGCACGCTGCCCTGATCGTTCAAATCGAAGGCCCGCAGCGATTCGATCACGTCATCAAACAACTCAATGCGCAGCGGTTCATCCGCCTGCCACGCGTACAGGTCCAGGATGCCGCCACGCCGCGCAAACTGCCCGCGCTCCGACACCTGTGGCACGCGCTCATAGCCTGCAGCCTGCAATTCATCGGTGAAGGCATCAACGTCCAGCTTCTGATTGACGACAAAGAACCGGCGCTGTGTTTCCACATCGCGAATCGCTGGTACCGACTCGTCCAATGAATCCGCGCATAGCACCACCGAACGCAACTCCGCCTTTGGCTCGCTCAGCCTCGACAGCACCGATACTCGTTCCGCCACCGCCTCCGGGTCTGGCAGCGCCTCAGCCGTGGCCTGTGCCGTCTCCCTCGGAAAATACAGCGCGGGTGTCTGCCACACCGCCAGCTCCGCATGCACCTGATCCTGCATCTTCGGGTCCGGACAAAGGAACCATATCCGCGTTTTCGCCTTCACCGCCAAAGACACCAGCGCCGCGGCAAAACCGAAGGCGCGCGGTGTCACATGATCCAGCACCACCGGCCTGCCCGTGGCGATCTCGGCCAATGGTCCAGCAAACTTGGCACTCTTTGCCACCACCTTCACCAGCGCCTGGGCCTCGCTGCGCACCTGCTTCTTCTCGGGCACCGGGGCCGCTTCCTTGACCGCCAGCGGCAGCGGTGCCAGCTCCCCTTGGCGCATCCGAAACGGCGAGGGTTCAGTCGTCGCCTTCACCGCCCTCTGTGCCCGGGCTGAAAGCGGGGCATAGCCTTTGGGTTGTTTAGAGGGTTTCGCCATGGACCGGATAAAGACACGCACGATGCGAAGCCCTCAGGCATCCGCAACACGATTGGCGGGCAACACTCGCGCTCCGCCTCCTGGCAGTGTTACGTCCGGCCCGAAGCCCGGGCTTCACCTCGCCACGTTTAAAATCTCATGCGGACCTACCTGCTCAAACAGATCCACGTCCTTGCTGTTCTTCTGCAACGTTCTTAGAACCCCGGTCCCTTTGGCACCGATTTTCTCGCCACCAACCGAGCCGTCATTGCGTCCTATCACGATTGTCTGGCCTGCCCAGACCCGCCCCGGCTTTGCCACTTGGACCAAGCTCGAATCCCATTGGGGAGGCCACGATGCCACTGCGGGATTTTCGAACACCAGAGGACAGTTTCCTGCGGTTTCATCGGTTATCTCTTTGGTCATGGCCCAGTGATTCTCGCCCGGTTGCAAGGCCTTGGCAAAATCGGGTGCCTTGCCGATGTCCTCGTCCGCGACGAAAGGGCTTTTAGGACAGCCAAAAACCGCCTCATCTTCAAGCCAGCCCCCCTTGAACAATTCGCGAAAGGCTTCATTCGCATTGGCACCTTTTGGATAACGCCCGCCGTGCTCTGAAGCATAACCCTTCAATGAGATAACAATCTGCCGGCAGTAACTCGTCGCCCACATCTGCTGAGACCGCTCATGAACTTCATTGAAGGTTGGCGCTAGCAGTACAGCCGCGATCAGGACCACCAAGCCCACCAGCATCCAACCGCCCCGTCCCCACCCTCGTTGAGGATGGCCATGAACTGGCTCATCATTGGTCGCCTCTGACTGGATCGCTGACACGTGCCCAGCTTACCTCCGGTCAATCAGAGGCTTCGAGCTTAATCTTCAGGCTGCTCTGCACTTTGATCATTTCACTCCTCCACATCCAGAATCTCGTGCGGACCGGCGAGCTCAAACAAGTTCTTCCCATCCTTGATCGGTGCCAGCGTCGCCATTGACCCGCCTTCTTTGAGTTTCTCGATGCTGACCGAGCCGTCGTTTCGACCCACAATGATCTTGTAGCCCTTCCATGCGCGTCCCGGCTTGGCCTGACCGGCGACACTTTTGTCCCATTGCGGAGGCCAGGATTTGACGGCAGGATTCTCAAACACGGCAGGCGTGTTGCCATCCGACTCGTCCGTGAGCCCCTTGGTCATCGCCCAATGATTTTCACCAGCCTCCAATGCCTTCACATAGTCGGGAGGCTCGCCCAGATCATTGTCTGGGAGAAAGGGACTGGCAGGCGCTGAGAAGAACCTCTCATCCTCCAGTTGGCCCTCTTGGATAAGCTTGCGAAAGGCTTCATTGGCCGTGGCGCCATCAGGATAGTGGCCTTGGTGATCAGCCGCGTAGGCTTTTAAGGAGATGATGATCTGGCGGCAATTGTTTGTGGCCTTCAGCCGGGCCCGTTTAGGCCCTGCTGGATAAAGAAGGAAGCGGACGGCGGGAACAAGGATAAGAATCGCA
>JAQGPI010000469.1 GCA_028293175.1 Verrucomicrobiaceae bacterium
AGACGGGCAGCCAGCAGCGGTCGGATTTGAAGTTCCGCATGGCCTGCGAATTCGTGCGCAACGGTCGCATCGGTAAGCTGAAGCGCGTGCGGGTGGGCCTGCCGGGCGGGCATACCGATTGGAACCAGATGGGCAGTCAACAATCTCCCGCCCCCCTCCCACCGGATTTTGACTGGGAACTCTGGCTGGGCCCCGCCCCTGAAATTGAGTACCGCCCGGCGCTGCTACCTTTGAACTGGCGGCATAACTACAACTTCTCCGGCGGCATGATCACGGACTTCGGCGCACACCACATCGACATTGCCCACTGGGGCATGGATGTGGAACGCTCGGGACCGGTGGCGATGAAGAACATCAAGGGCGAAGTGCCCGCCGCGACCGCGTTTTACAACACCGCGACGAAGTTCCATTTCGAGTGCGAGTACGCCAATGGTGTTGAAATGCTGGTCACGGATTCCGGTGAAAAGACCATGCCCGAGGTGGAAGGCCATCCTGCCGCAGGGAAGAACTTCGATCACACCGGCATCCTCTTTGAAGGCGAAAACGGCAAGTGGATCTGGGTGAACCGTGACAAGCTGGCGGGCAATCCGGCGGACGTGTTCAAGCAGGTAATTGAACCGGGCGAAACCCACCTTTACGAAAGCAAGGACCACACGGCGAACTTCATCGACTGCATCTACAGCGGCAAGCCGACGGCGGCTCCGATTGAGATTTCCCATCGCACCATCAGTGTCTCACACCTCGCGAATATTGCATTGCGCTTGGGCAAGGACAAGCTGGAGTGGGATCCGAAGACCGAGAAGTCCACGGACGACAAGGTCAACGGCATGCTGAAGCGCGAGTGGAGGAAGCCCTGGGCGATTTGATGCGCGCATCGCCGGGAAAAGTGATGGCAGCAGCCCGGCTGATCGCCGTGCTGCTGTGCCTGTCTGGCGTGATTGCCAGGGGGCAGCTACTCTTGGATCCGGTACCGGCGCCTGCGCCGGTTCTGGCACCTGCCCCGGCCCCGAGGCCAGTGGCACACGCCTACCTTTACATCGAGCCGTTCGAGGCGCGGGTAGAGGTGCTTCTGGATTTGCCCACCGTGTTAGGGCGGCTGGGAATCCCGCATGATTCGAAGGCCCCGGTAACGGCCGAGGAACAAGAACAAATCAAGCTGGCCGCTGCCAAGGTGGCCAAGGACTGGTGCCATCTCAAAATTCGGGGCGAGGACATCAAAGGCTCGCTCGCTTCGGTGGCGTTTGTCAAAGGTGAACCGGGTAAAACTCTGCCGATGGCGGTCGATGAGCAGCCATCCCTCAAGGAACTGATGCTGGGCCTGATCTGGGAATACAGCGTGGGTGGTGATCCCAAGCGGGTGGAGATTTATTGGAGCGGCTTTGCCGAACCCGTGGAACGACTTCCCTTGACCGTCTTTGTGGGTAACAGCGCCGAAGAACTGGAACTGACAAAGGGCGTGCCGATGGTCCGCTGGAGTGATGACGCGGGGCATCTTCCGAGGCCGAGGCCGCTGGCTGAAATGCCCAAACTGCCCCAGCAGAAGATGTATGCCATCCCTTTGGCAATGATCCTTTGGCTGATACTTGGAGCCGGTATCTATATCTGGATGCACGTGCGACGCCTCAAATTCCCGGGCGGCTTTTTACCTTTCCTGGTGGCCTGGGGCATAGGGCTGGTGATGTCTTACAACATGGGCGGCATTTTAGTGGCGGACCCCTTCAATGAGAAGGCGGTCGCCGTGACCGAGCCGCAGGAAGCGGAGAAGGTGCTGCTGCCGTTGCTGAAGAACGTGTACCGCGCCTTTGACTACAAGAAGGAGGAGCAGGTGTATGACCGGCTGGCGCGCAGCATTGACGGCGAATTGCTCCGGACACTCTACCTTCAAACCATCCAGGCGCTGACACTGGAAGGCCAGGAAGGCACCAGGGCCAAAGTCCATGATCTGAGTGTGACTGTGGACAAAGTGACGCCGCAGGCCAGTGGTTTCATCGCCGATAGTGAATGGACAGCCCTGGGCACGGTCGGACATTGGGGTCACCAGCATCAACGCGTGAACCGCTACAAGGCCCGCCTTACGGTGGTGCCGGTAGGCCAGGAATGGAAGATTCGCGCTATGGAAGTGCTGGAGGAGCGGCGGTTGTAGCACCTCAGTGGCCGACCTATTCAGGATCAGTGGCGGCCTGTGGTCTTTTTGCTTTTCACACCGCATTTTCACTCTTCTTGTTCCGCTTATGCCCACTGGCCTCCAAATCACGGACCTCCGCTTTGCATATCCGCGAGGCGAGGCCTCTGTGCGGGTGAATTCGTTGGAAGTGAGTCGGGGTGAAGCGGTAGCTCTGGTGGGTCCCAGCGGCGCGGGTAAGACCACGCTGTTGCGACTGGTCGCCGGGATTTTCGAGCCAGCTTCTGGAGGCATGATGTTTGATGGAGAAGACCTGCGGGCGATGACTCCGCAGGCCCGACGGCAGATGAGGCTTACGCGTGTGGGCGTGGTGTTCCAGGACTTTGCGTTGATGGATTACCTCACAGTCGAGGAAAACCTGCTCTTGCCGCTGAGGCTAGGCGCGGGAGCCAAGGCAGATCATGAAACGCGAGCTCGTGCGTTTGCCGACCGGCTGGAAGTGGGCAGGTACTGGAACAAACTGGCGAGAGAGCTTTCGCAAGGGGAGCAACAGCGGGTGGCCATCGCACGCGCCCTGATACACGAGCCAACACTGGTGCTGGCAGACGAGCCCACGGCATCGCTGGACGGGAGTCGCAAAATGATTGCAGCGCGCTTGATGTTGAATGATGCGCGCGAACGTGGTGCCACGCTGCTCATGGTAACCCATGATCCTGAACTACTGCCGCTGTTTGACCGTGTGGTGAGCCTGGAGGAGTTGGCACGATGAACATCGCTGGTCCCTATCATCTGGCGTGGCGTTATATCGTCCGGCATCGGGCTCAATCCTTGTTGTTAGTGGGTGCGCTGGGGCTAGTGCTGGCGTTGCCGCTGGCAGTTCGGATGCTAGTGCGCGCGGCGGAGAAGCAAATGCGCGCCCGTGCGGAATCGACTCCGCTTGTGGCGGGTCCGAAGGGCAGCGAAACGGATCTAATGCTTGGTGCCTTGCACTTCCGCCAGGGAGCAGGTCAAGCACTGCATTTGAGCGCCTGCGATGAGGTGAGGGACAGCGGCCTGGCGGAAGCCATACCTCTCCATCTCCGTTTTCGCGCCGGTGATTCGCCAATTGTTGGCACTGAACTGGAGTACTTCGAGTTTCGCCATCTGAAGGTGGCGGAGGGGCGGATGATCACCCGTCTGGGGGATTGCGTGGTAGGGGCCCAGGTGGCGCGTGAGAAGGGCCTGCATCCCGGCGGGGCGATGTATTCCTCTCCTGAGCAGGTGTTCAACATTGCCGGCGTTTATCCGCTGAAGATGCGAGTGACAGGCGTCTTGGCCGCCAGCGGCACGACTGACGACGAAGCGATCTTTGTGGATATTAAGACTGCGTGGCTCATCCAGGGACTAGGCCACGGTCACGATGATTTGGTGAAACCCGAGAACTCGACGGCGGTCCTGAGTAAAAAAGACGGCGAAGTGGTGGCCAATGCCTCCATTCGCATGTTCAACGAGGTGACAGACGCCAATGTGGCAAGCTTCCATTTTCATGGCGACGAAGCAGACTTCCCGATTCATGCGATGGTCGTGCTCCCCCACGACGCCAAGTCAGAGGCCATCCTCACGGGTCGCTACCAGGGAAACAAAGAAGTGCAGTTGATCCGACCCAAGGAAGTGCTGGAGGGCTTGTTAGGAGCCTTGTTTCGAATCGAAGGCATCGTGGTCGCGGCCCTAGCGCTGGTAGCTGCAGCGGCGGCCGCAGTGGCTGCTCTGGTGTTTGGTCTTTCCTTCCGCATGCGACAGCGGGAATTTGTCACTCTAGCAGAGGTTGGAGTGGGACAGCGAACCCTATTCTTGGCCAAAGCCTATGAAGTGGCCCTTATTGGTTTTGGTGCTTTGGGAATAACCACGTTGCTAATGGGAGTGCTGCGAGCTTTGGCTGATACGGCAATTATAGGCCGCTTAGGGTGAGAAAAACAGTACGGGCAGCTGGTTCCTAGAGGTCCATCACCGTTCGTCTCGTAAAAGTTGTCGCTACCTACAAGAACAAGGCCGATGAGCGTCTCGAACCTTTCTACAGTCAGCGGTAGCCCCCTAAAGGACGCATAAAACTTGCCAGGAGGTAAGGATATATTTATCAGCGATTCCCGACTTTGGCCGTTGAAAAAGTATTTTCCTGCGGAGGGCTTTATTCTATGAGGGATGGGCGATTTCTGAGCCTTACCAACACATTTTCTACTTGGCTTAGCACAACATCTTGTGCACCATAGCAACCTCTTCGCCCAAGATATGGGGGTTGACCCCCTTTAGCCCACAAAGGCTCGCAACTTTTAGAGAAGCTAGAAAATCCCGCATTTCTAGCCTCCAAAGGTTATTCACACCCAGTTATTAACAGTTTCGTTGTCTCCAAAGCCCGTTCTTCTCCCGCCCTGCCATGGATAAAGTCTTCAAAGTCGGTAATCGCGAATTCATCCTGGACCAGGATAAAGCTGAAGAGGCCTTCAAGGCCAAAAAAGTCATCAATGGTCGCAAGACCATGACCTTCAACCTGCTGCCGCTACGCTATCAGTGGGCGTATGATCTCTACAAGATCATGAAGGCCAATCACTGGGAGCCTGAAGACATCCAGATGCAAAAGGATGTGGAGCAGTGGCGCTCCCGCGACATCACCCAGAACGAGCGCTGGATCATCATGATGGGCATCGGCTATTTCTCCGCCGCCGAAGGCATTGTGGGTGACAACATCCAGCACGTGGTGCGCGAACTGGTGACCGCCCCTGAGCTGAAGCTGGTGCTGGGCCGCCATGCCCACGAGGAAAACATCCACGCCGACAGCCTGTTGTTCATGATTTCCAGCTTGGGCATCAACCCGCATGAGTGCGAGGCGATGTTTGAGCAGATCCCCACGATCGTGAAGAAGAACGAGTGGGTCACCCGTCACAGCTATGCCTTGCGCCGCGATCTCGATCTGACGGACCCGGCGCACAAGCGCATGCTGGCCAAGAACATCTTTGTCTTCGGTCAGTGCATGGAGGGCACCCAGTTTTACGGTCTCTTCGGCATGGTGCTGAGCCTGTACCGCCAGAACAAGTTCCCCGGCATTGGCCAAATGTTCCGTTACACCCTGCGCGATGAATCGAACCATATCGAAGTCTTCCGCAACCTGTTCATGGATCTGATCGACGAGAACTCGGAGATCTGGACCCAGGAATTCCGCGAGGAGCTGGTGGAAACCATGCGTGAGGGAGTGGCGCTGGAGAAGGAATTCATCCGTGATTGCTTGCCAACAAGCGCAGTGGGACTGAGCGCCGACGAGTTTGAACAGTACATCGACTACATTGCGGACCGTCGTCTGCAAGACTGCGGCCTGCCGCAGCTCAATCCCGGCGTGCAGAACCCGCTGCCCTGGCTGGCTGAGATGATGGACATCAAGAAAGAGACCAATTTCTTTGAAGGCAAAGTCACCGATTACCAAAAGGGAGCGGGCCTGCTTCTCACCAGTGATGATGATTTGTGAACAACCGTGAACAAAGGTGAATGAGTTTTTGCTCGCCGCCTTTGACTCGCCCGTAAAAAGCGCCTGACTGATCCCCCCGCATTTTTTCCATTCTCGTCTCCGCCACGCCGCCGCAACCAACACCGCCGCCTCCCCGTTCCCATGATCCCGAAACAACTTCTCTATGAAGACCAGCAGCTCAAGCGGCTGGTGACTACCCCAAAGGACCAGAAACCCCAGTTTGAATGGGATTCGGTGCTTCAGGATGCCGAAACCCACATCCCTTCACCGTCCGGTTTTGTGAAGGTGAAGGTAGGCACGCATGAGCGTGACTTCAATCTGGGCGAAATCGCCAACACGGTGGGCAATGCCTTGACCGACCTGTTCCTGGCGCGTGATGAAAACAACATCTTCACCGATGAGAACCGCACGCTAGTGCAGAGCATTTCCCGGGCGGTGGCGCTGGAATTGCAGACGAATGCGGAAGAGGGCCGCACGACGTTGCCCGCGCATGAGGTGTATCACATCATCGAGCGCGCTCTGATCAAGGCGAACAAGCATGACGTGGCCCGCTCCGTGGTGGTGCGCCGCCAGAGGATGGAAAACAGCGGCGAAGTGATTGATACATCCAGCCCGCAACCCATTATTGTCTCTACCAAGGTGATCCGCCGCAACCGCCAGATGGTGCCGTGGAACCAGAACAAAATCGAGATCGCGGTGCGCAAGGCCTTCCTCTCTCTGGACCAGGACTCCTCGCCCGCCGTTCATTTGGCGGAATCGGTCAGCCGCCACATCGCCAAGCTGGAAGTGCAGTTCATCACCATAGAGGAGGTGCAGAACGTCGTCGAAGAAGAACTGATGCGGCAGGGGCATTTCAAGATTGCCCGCGCCTACATCCAGTACCGCGGCCAGCGCATGTTCGAGCGCGACGCTGTCGATGCCCGCAACAAGGAACTGGCCGAAACCGATGACGGCCAGCAATCCCTCATCCTGGTCAAAATCAATGACCGTGAAACCTTCCTTTGGGACGGTCAAGATCTCAAGAAGCGCATCGAGTTCGCGATGATGGGCCTGGACCTATGCCTCAACCGCAATGAGATCGAGGCCGAACTGCGGCGCTCGATCTTTGCTGAGATGAGCCTGGAGCAGCTCAAGATGACCATCATCCTGAATGCCAAGACGCTAATGCAGGTGGATGCGGATTTCTCACGCTTCGCCGCCCGTATCCTGCTGTCTTACATCTATGAGGAAGTGCTCGGCTGGGACATCGTGAAGGACGGAGTGGAACAGCTCAAGACCTTCCACCGCCGTACCTTCCGCCGGAACCTTCAGCGCGGCGTGCAACTGGAGCGCCTGCATCCCGACCTGCTTACTTTCGATCTCGACAAGCTGGCCGAAGCCCTGGATCCCGCTGCTGATTTGGACTTCGATTTCCTGGGCGTGCAGACCATGTACGACCGCTACTTGATCGTGGACAAGAAGGCGGAAGTAGTCCGTCGCCTGGAAGCCCCGCAGCTCTTCTGGATGCGCGTGGCCATGGGCCTGTTCGTCCGCGAGCAGCGTGAAGGCCAGGCCAATGTGGCCGACAGTGTGATCGCACTGTACCGTCTCTACAAGGGCCGGCGCTTCTGCTCCTCCACGCCCACCCTGTTCAACAGCGGCACCCTGCACAGCCAGCTCTCCTCCTGCTACCTCTACAAGATCGATGACAGCATCGAATCCATCATGCAGCGCGGTATCGCGGAAAATGCTTACCTTTCCAAATGGGCCGGTGGCCTGGGTGGAAGTTGGACCGCCGTGCGCGGCACGGGCAGCTACATCAAGGGCACCAATGGCGAAAGCCAGGGCGTGATTCCCTTCCTGAAACTGCACAATGATCAGCTCGTGGCAGTGAACCAGGGCGGCAAGCGCCGTGGTTCGGGGTGTGCTTATCTCGAAATCTGGCACAACGACATTGAGGACTTCCTGCAACTGCGTGTGAACACCGGTGACGAGCGCCGCCGCACGCACGACCTGAACACGGCGAATTGGATTCCCGATCTGTTCATGAAGCGTCTGGAAGCCCGCCAGGACTGGACCCTGTTCCAGTCCAACGAGGTGAAGGATCTGCACGAGCTCTATGGCGCGGCCTTTGAGAAGCGCTATGCCGAATACGAAGTCAAGGCCGCTGCTGGCAAGATCTGGTCACGCACCATTCCTGCTGTCTCGCTCTGGAAGCAGATGCTGAAGTCGATCTTCGAAACCGGCCACCCTTGGATCACTTTCAAGGATCCGTGCAACGTCCGCAGCCCGCAGGATCACACCGGCGTGATTCACAGCTCCAATCTGTGCACTGAGATCACCCTCAACACCGGCGAGGATGAAACCGCCGTGTGCAACCTGGGCTCTGTCTTGATCGAGAACCATCTCGATGATGCTGGCAACATTGACCACGCTAAACTGCGCGAGACTATACGCACCGCCGTGCGTGTGCTCGATAACGTGATCGACATTAATTACTACCCGACCCAGCCCGCAAAGAATGCCAATTCCCGCCACCGGCCCATCGGCCTTGGCGTGATGGGCCTAGCTTATGCCTTGTACAAGAAGGGCATGCACTTCGCCTCCAAGGAGGCCGTCGAGTTCAACGACGAGTTCATGGAAGCCATCGCTTACTACGCCTACGAGGCCTCGAGCGATCTGGCGGCCGAGCGCGGCAGCTACCAGACCTTCAAGGGCTCGAAGTGGGATCGCGGCCTCATGCCCCAGGATACCCTGGACATGCTCGCTCAAGAGCGCAGTCAGGAAGTGGATGTACCCCGCGGCGGCAAGATGGACTGGTCCGGCCTGCGCGAGAAGATCAAGCGCCAGGGCATGCGCAATAGCAACGTGCTCGCCATCGCTCCTACCGCGACGATCTCGAACATCATGGGTTCCTCCCCGTGCATCGAGCCGATGTTCACCAACTGCTACACCAAGAGCAACCTCTCCGGCGAATTCGTGGTGCTCAATCCCTATCTCGTTCGCGACCTGAAGAAGCGCGGCCTATGGACCCTGGAAATCCAGGGCAAGCTGCGCTACACCGATGGCGAATTGGAAAGCATCGAGGAAATTCCCGGAGACTTAAAGCGCAAGTACGCCACTGCGTTTGCCATCGATTCTGCATTCGTTATTGATGCGGCCGCTCGCCGCCAGAAGTGGATCGATCAGAGCCAGAGTGTGAATCTTTGGTTCGGCGGTTCAGATATGGCGCCGCTTTCCCTGATGTACCGCAGCGCCTGGAGAAAGGGGCTCAAGACGACTTATTACCTTCGTACCCGCAGCGCTAGCAACATTGAGAAGGCCACGGAATCCGCTGGTAAGGAAATGCGCGGTGTCGTCGGTGCCCAGGTGGGTGCTGCTGGTGTCGTGCCTGCGGCTCGCACTTACTCGGAAGAGGAAAAGATGGCCTGCAGCATCGACGCGATGCGGAATGGCGAGATCTGCGAGGCCTGTCAGTAAGGCAAGCACAGCATTGATTCCAAGAGGCCAGCGGCTAACCGCTGGCCTCTTTGGCGTCTTAGCCCAGACGGACTGCGATGCTAGCCGCTACATATAGAAATGTTATTGCGCCCTTGCTGAAATTTCGTATAACTTTAGGTTATAGAAATGATAAAACCTGCTTTTTTCGCCAGATATATAGCTCGTTGGACAATCCGAAGCACTGCTATCACGACCGCAGTGTCCCTAATGTTGTGCAGTCTATGGTACGAGCGGCAGGAGGATCTCCAATACCAGGACCTCGTTGTAGAAACGTTTCATTCTCGTTCCGCCGGGCAAGGTGTGGCCACCACCCAGGCAAACGCGGTGCTACTGCTTCATGAAGTGCATCACGTGGTGACCGAGAAAGTGAAGGAAATGGGAGAGAACCGTAGCATGGAAGGCCGTCTTTTTTGGTCGCCCGGCGATCATCTCCGCCATCCAGGCGGGGCCTGTGCCAGTTATAGTACCGTTCTGGCTAAGGCTCTACAGACTGCGGGCTTTGCGGTTCGCAAAGTGGGACTCTCCAGCGGGGGAACCAAGGCCATCCATCACGTCGTAGAAGCATTGGCGGATGGACACTGGATGCTGATGGATGCATCCTTTGACCTTACTTTCGACGCCTCCAACGGTCTCAAGGCGAGTGCGAAAGATGTTGCTGCCAACTGGGCTAAATACCGGAAACAGACTCCGCCCAATTACACAGCGATCTACAACTACAGCGGCTTCTATTACACCAACTGGGACCGCATCTATGGAGCTGGCCTAGCCTTCAAACTTCTGCCCGCCCTCAAGCATTGGGTGGATGTGCATGAAATCTCGCTGCGTTTTGTTTTTCTCAACGTGTGGAACTGGATGGCGGTCTTTTGGGGTGCATTGGCCGTCTTTATGGTACTG
>JAQGPI010000478.1 GCA_028293175.1 Verrucomicrobiaceae bacterium
CCCTGGCTGCCCCACGGCTTCGTGTTGCTGGCGGTGATCCTGGTGGTGGGCGCCGGAGCACTGGGCCTCTTCCCGTGCTATTACAGCTTCGTCCAGGAACTATCGGCAGGACATGTGGGCTTTTTGACCGGCCTCTTAAGCTGCTGGGTTTGGATGGTGACCTCGCCCATGCACAAGAAATTCGGTGCGTGGATCGATCAGACGCATAGCTTTGATCTCGGCATGGCCTGCGCCGGTCTGGCACCCTTGACCGGCGTAGTTGCGCTCGCTCTGCTTTGGAAGGAGGAACCGGCTCCAGCTTTGAACGCATGACCCCTGACTACCTTCTCATTGATGTCGGCAACGGCCGCACCAAGTTTGCCCTGGCTACGCGCGAGGGTTTGCTGGAGCGGCGCGAGGCGGCCACGGCGGAACTGGGCGCGGCTTCATTGAAGGAGACGCTGGCTGGCTGGCCCTTCGCACGACCGGTGGCATGCAGCGTGGTACCGGCGGCGACGGAGGAACTGAAAAAGTACTTCGGCCCCTCGCTCATCGAATTGAAGCACGATGGCGTGCTGGGCATCGGCGTGCGCTATCCCAACCCTGCGTCCTTCGGCCCCGACCGGCTGGCGAATGCGGTGGCGCTGAGTGCCCTCTATGCGAAAGCCGGTGAGCCCGGCATCGTGATCGACTTCGGCACAGCGGTGACCTTTGATGTGCTGTCCGCCGACCATGATTACGTCGGCGGTGTGATCGCTCCAGGGCTGCGTTTGATGACGGATTACCTGCACGAGCGCACGGCGCTTTTGCCTCAAGTGACGCTGCGCGAACCGGATACCGCCATCGGCCAGAGCACCGAGGGTGCGATTCTCGCGGGCGCGGCTATCGGCTATCGCGGCATGGTGCGCGGCATCCTTGATTCGCTGCGCAAGGAACTCACGCATGGGGACCGTGCGGTGGTGGTGGCCACGGGCGGCGACTCCGAATGGATCGTGAAGGGGATCGACGGCATCCAGGCGGTGGACCCGGATTTGACCTTGCACGGACTGCGTTTGGTGGGAAATCTGGCGGCCCCTTTGGCCTCGTAGCCAAGGACAGCTTTATTTTCGTAGCATGCAAGACACACCGATCACCGCAGTAGGCATCGATTTCGGCGGCACCTCCGTCAAGCTCGGCGTATGCCGGGGCGAAGAGCTCCTTCACACCGATGAGCCGATTCTGACGGCTGCGCATCCTGGGCCCACGGCGCTCATCAATGAAATGGCGGCGCGTGTGGCGAAGCTGCGCCAAGCCTATCCCGACATCAAGGCGGTGGGCGTCGGCGTGCCCGGGCTGGTGGATTATGACCGTGGCTTTGTGCATGAACTGACGAACGTTCCCGGCTGGAAGCACATCCCCCTGAAGGCGCTGCTTTCGGAAAAGACCGGCCTGCATTGCGCGGTGGAAAACGATGCCAATGCCATGTGCTATGCAGAATGGCGCTACGGTGCGGGGCGCGGCCTGCGCAACGTGATCGCGCTCACCCTGGGTACAGGCGTGGGCGGTGGTCTGGTGCTGGATGGCAAGATGTTCCGTGGCAGCAGTTTCAGCGCCGGTGAGATCGGTCAGATGAGCATCGACAGCGACGGCAAGGCCGGGCACTACGGCAATCTGGGCGCGCTGGAAAAGTACATTGGCAACAATCAGATCGCCGAGCACGCCATGGCCCGCTATGCCGAGGCCGGAATCATCAAGAGCTTAGAAGACTGCACGCCCAAAGCCATCTCCATCGCCGCGCACAATGGTGATGATGTGGCCCGCCAAATCTGGGGCGAAATCGCCGACTGGCTGGGCACCGCGCTGAGCAGCATCGCATGGCTGCTCAACCCCGATGCCTTCGTCATCGGCGGCGGTGTGGCCCTTGCCGGACCGCTGCTGTTTGAACCCCTGGGCCGCAAGGTACAGTCCATGCTCAGCACCGTCGTCTGGGAAAAACTGCAAATCCTGCCAGCCCGATTCAGCAATGAAGCCGGCATCATCGGCAATGCGGCGCTCGCGGCGGATGAGGTGTAGGGCGGATAAGCCAAACTGGCGGACCTTGACCCGGATCACCGGAGAGGATATTTAAGATTCATGACCGCTGCTGCTGAGATGGTGCTGCAAGACGCCTGGCGTCTTCCAATTGAAGAACGCTCCAGCATCGCAGCACATCTCATCGATAGTGTGGATGAAGTCGCAGACATCGAGTTAAGTCCCGCATGGCGAGCCGAGATTGACAGCCGGATTGAGTCGATTCGCGACGGCATAGCGAAGCTGATTCCGCACGATGAAGTGGTGGCCGGTGTGCGTCGCAGACTCTCCGAGCAGCTCACTGAGAAACAAAAGCCATTTCCCCCACATGGGTGATTCTGAAACGTTGAGACAGCGCATCGTGGACTCCTGCCCAGTGCATGACAACCACCTCTATGCCTACGAGTTCGACTCCCGGACATCGACTTTGATATTGCGGACCACTAATCCTCATTCCGATCCACCCGAGTTTACCGATGTTTGGTTTCTCGACGTGTGGTGCCATCATGTCGAGTGCATCCTTGGTGGGGACATCATCTTTGGCATTGATGATTCAGATTTGGTCACTGAGAGAACCGATTTCGAGAGTCTTTTTGATCGCTTGAAGAACCAAGGGTGGCCGCGGATAGAGAAGATCGGAGAGAGCTTTGAGGAGGTCATTCAGAGACACCATCTTCGTGTGTGGCACATCTCGTCTAGCTATGGCGTTGACGGTTTCGTCGTTGCCAGAGAACGAAAGACTGTTCAGAATCAGTCTGAGGCTCCTCAGAAGCTGCTGCCACCAGCGACCGTATGATCATATCCCACGAACCAACAGGGGCAAACAAAACGGGTGCAGGCAATGGCTCATATGGCATTTGTCGTATCATCGACGCTTCCCGCTCGCCGTCGCCTGATCCGAAGCGGTAGGCGGCTTTCACACGCATGGCTGAAACGTCAAAGCAACGTGTTATCGGGACTCTCCAATTATTGGCGTCGAGGGACGAGCAGATGGAGTATCGCCGCAGCGTTCCCATTGCGGATGTGTCAGCGGCGTTGTTCTGCTTTTGGGACGACGCATTCTGGCCAGATGATGCGAAGCTTCGCGCCGAGTTTTCGGAGAGCGAGTGGACTGCGCTGCTCAGGTTTCATTCCGTCTTCGAGCGTGTGTGTCGGTTGTTTCCGCATGACCCACTGCCGCCGATTGAGCAGTTTGTTCAGTCACCACACTGGTTGCAGCTTTCGGGAGCAGCGGCCAGAGCGTTGCAGGTTTTTGTTCCAGCACATGACAACGTCGCCTAACCATGCGCTGCAGCGAACCCGGCCATCGCGTCACTGTTGCAATCGTGGCGTCTCTCGCGCCGGGTCGCTGAGCTTGGGTCGTTAGAACTCGACCAACTTCACTGCCCTTACCCCAGCGTCTCCACGCGCAAGCAAGAAGGCTTTTCGCGCACGGTGCCGAGGGCTTGGATGGCTTGCAGGGCTTCGTTCATCTGGCCGAGGGTGGCGTCGTGAATCATCAGCACCAGTGAGGTGGTGCCGGAGGTGGATTCGAGGTTCTCGGGCTGGATGACGGAGGAGATGCCTATGTTGCGGGCCCCTAGCACGCTGGCGACTTGGGCTAGCACGCCGGGCTCATCGGTCACCAGCAGGCGCAGGTAATAGTGTGATACAGTGTCATCAATCGGCTTGGACTTGCCGTACAGCCCGATGGGCACGAAGCCGCTGTGGCGGAAGCCGTAGATGAGGCTGGCGGCCGCTTCGCAGAGGTCGCTGATAACGGAGCTGGACGTGGGGTCCTGCCCCGCACCACGACCGTAGAACAGCGTTTCACCCACGATATCGCCGTTCACGACGACGGCGTTGAAGGAGCCGTTCACGGAGGCAAGCACGTGGCCGTTCGGCACCAGTGATGGCTGGGTGCGCACCTCGATCAAGCCTGCGTCATCGGCGCGGATCACGGACAGCAGCTTGATGGTGTAGCCCAGGCGCTTGGCGAATTCGATGTCCTCAATGCTGACGTTCTGAATGCCTTCCACATGCACGTCCTTCTCGGGAATCCAGAAGCCGTACGAGAGGGAGGCGAGGATGATGGCTTTGTGCGCGGCATCCCAGCCGCTGATATCGAGGTAGGGATCGGCTTCGGCAAATCCCTTGTCCTGGGCTTCCTGCAGGGCATCGGCATAGCTCAAGCCCGCCTGCGACATGCGGGTTAGGATGTAGTTGCAGGTGCCGTTGATGATGCCGTGGATGGATTTGATGTGATTGGCCACCAGCCCTTCCTGCAATGACTGGATGATGGGGATGCCGCCGGCGACGGCCGCTTCGAAATAGATCGGCACGCCGCATTGCTCGGCCAGTTCAAAGAGTTCCTTGCCGCGTTCGGCGAGCAGGG
>JAQGPI010000491.1 GCA_028293175.1 Verrucomicrobiaceae bacterium
ACGCTCAAAAGGCGGTGATCGTCGAACTCATGCGCGACCGGGCTTAATGATCTTCAGGGAAGACTCTTAAGTATTCGGTTGCATGGTTGGAGATTTTTGTGGCATAGGGGTGGCGTCCATTCGCATATCTCCCCCCCTTCTGAATGACTGCAAGACCACCGCCTGAATCAGCCGAGCGGATTTCGACCCTGCAGGTGGTCACGATCATTTTGTCCGTTTATGTGCTTTTCGCACTGCTTGTACAATCGGTCTTCACACTCACGCCTGACGTAGTCGACTTCCTCGACAGGATAGACTTTTACGTTTGTATTGTCTTCCTTGCCGAGTTCTTTGCTCGCCTTCATCGCGCTCCGTCGAAGTCGGCTTTTCTCAAGTGGGGATGGGTGGATTTCGTCTCCAGCATTCCGATGTTTGACGTCTTTCGCGTAGGGCGAGTGGTGCGCATTGTTCGCATTATCCGCATTCTGCGGGCCTTCAGATCTACCAAGACCCTTCTCGCCTATTTCCTGCGCAACCGCAAGGCGACCTCCTTTGCGGCTGTCGCTACTCTCTCATTGATGCTCGTGGTGTTTTCGTCTGTCGCAATGCTTCAGTTCGAAACGTCTGCCGACGCCAATATCAAAACTCCGATGGATGCCTTTTGGTGGGCTTACGTAACCATCACGACCGTTGGTTACGGCGACAAGTATCCCATGTCGGTTGAAGGCCGCATCGTGGCGGCTGTCCTCATGACAGCCGGCGTTGGTTTGTTTGGCACTTTTACCGGCTTCATCGCTAGTCTCTTCGTCGAACCTGAAATGAAGCAGGAGAGCGCAGACATCCAGCAGCTCACACGCGAAATTCAAGCGCTGCGCGGGCAGGTGCAATCTCTCGAGGCAAAGCTTGATGGTACCTGCCGTAACGAACCATAACCGTGTATTTTACTCCCAGCCAACCTGCCGTCCTTTATTCTGCTCCTGTAGCCAGCCCATTAGCGGCTGGTAATACTCTAGCATTGCACGGGTGGAGAGGTCTTCGCCGGTGGCTTCCTTGAGAACCTTGCGCCAGTCCTCGGTCGCTCCTTTCACCATGATCTTGCGGATGAAATCGCCGACTTCCTTGTTGTTGGCGTAATTGCAGCTCTGCGGTGGTTGATGCAGGACGTTTTTCGCAATGTAATCATGAAGCTGGTGCTTGAACACCTCCGCAATCGCATAGCTGTAGTAGTAGGCGGGATTGTCATTGATGTGCGTCTTGGTCGCGGGATCACAATACTCTTCGCCGCGCTTGGTTGGCGGCTGGATGCCTTGGAATTCGCGGGCATACTGCCACCATCGCGCGTTCCACTGATCGGAGGGGAGATTCTTGCCGTAGACGTCGGCTTCCCAATGGGTCATCACCCCGGAGGACCAGTACATAAAAGGCACTCCCTTTGAGAGAGAGTTATTGAGCAGGAAGGCCGTTTCGTCTGGTTTGAAATCCGCTGGCAGCACGCCCAGCGATTTCAGATAAGGCACTTGGCTTGCGGCGATGGCGATGAGTTCACCAAAGCCCTCATGGAAGGCCGGATTGGCACCCGTGCGCAGCAGCGGCGGAACCTCGGGCCGCGTGTAGCTCATGAAGTAATAGCCGTGTCCCAATTCGTGATGCGCTGTACTAAACCAATGTGGGTTTGGCTCGATGCTTTGCAGCGAGCGGATGTCCGTGCTAAGATCGACATGCCAGCATGAGGCATGGGTGTTCTTCTTGCGCGTGCTTCCGGGAGGCACAGGATAAAGATCCGATTTGGTCCAAAAGGTTGCAGGCAGCGGAGCAAAACCGATTCCGGTATAAAACTGCTCGGCGGATTTGATGATAAACTCCGCGCTGCGCCCTTTGAAATACTCATCCAAGTCAGCAGCCTCCACCACGCCGGTCCAAGCTTGCGACCAGCGATTGTTGATCCAATGCGCGGGGATCAGCTTCGGCACGGGCCGATGGTACTTCTCCGCGAGCTTGTACTTCACCCAGGTATGAAGCTGGAGATAGAGCGGCCGCAGCAGGCGCATGAACTCATCATTTAATGCCACCATTTCATCGGTGGTCATGCCATAGCCAGCGACCTGAAAGGCAAAGTAGTCATGGTATCCCATCTCCTGGGCCACGCCGTTGCGCAGCCCGCGCAGCTTGATGAGCCCTTCCTTCAAGGCCTTGCCCGATTCCTTCGAGGCTTCCCATACGGCCTGGCGTTCGGCAAGGTCCGTGCTGGAATCCAGCAAGTGGTCGATTTGATTGACGGTGATCGGCTTGCCGTGAAGTTTGAATTCGAAGCTGTTCAAAGTAGAAGCCTGCGCCGTCTCTGCGGCGATGCGGTCAGCTACGAGCTTGGGGTTTGTCATCGGGCCTTCCGTGGCATTGCGCATCACTTGGTCGAGCTGCCGCCATGTGAGTTCTTTCAACTCCGCGCGATGGGTAAGAAGTTCCTTTGCTTCGTTGATGATGGCAGGATTGCCATTGAAGGCTGCAGCGGCCTTGCCTGCGGTCTCCGCAGCCGCGTTGTGCGCTGGCGAAACATCCGTTGAGGCCAGCCACTGCGCCTCGCTGCTCACGGTGTAGAGCGCCTGATAGGAAGCGTTTACCAGCGAGAGAAACCGGTCGGCCCGTTCTTGCACGCCGGAGGATTGCGCAGAGGCCGAGCTTGCGAACACGGCCAGCAGCAGGAGGAAACGTGAAGCCATGGTTTTGTCCTAAGGTAGGTTAGCGCGCTCCACAACCAAACTCACACCAGCTTGGCGAGTTCCGGCGGCAAAGGGGAGCTGAATTCCATCGTGGCATTGGTAATAGGGTGGCGGAACTTAAGGAAGCAGGCGTGCAGGCCCAGGCGTTTGGCCGGATCGGTACGGGCAGAGTATTTCTCATCGCCAATGATGGGGCAGCCAATCTCGGCCAACTGGACGCGAATCTGATGGCGGCGGCCTGTCTCCAGGCGCAGCTCCACCAGCGTCATGCGAGTGAGACGCTTTAATACCTTATAATGCGTAATCGCATGGCGGGTGGTTTCGCTCTTGGGCACGGAATAAACTTTATACGGGTTGGCTTCATCAAGATCGGATTCCAGCGTGCCCTCATCGGCCGGCGGCCCGCCTTCAACGACGGCCAGATAATGCTTTTCACCCTGGTCCCAGTTCTCTTGCAACAGGTCCTTCGATTCTCCCGTCTTGGCGAAGACCATGAGGCCGGAGGTTTCACGGTCCAGTCGATGCACGATGAAGATGCGCTCGTGGCTGCGCTCATTGCCGCCGCGCACATAGTCAGTGAGGTACACGTAGGCCGTCTTTTCCCGCTCGGCTTCACTGGCAATCGCGAGCAGGTTCTTCGGCTTGTCCACGACGATGAGGTGCTGGTCTTCGAAGTGAATTTTCATCGACTTCGGCAGCGTGTTGATCGTGCGCACGATCTTCTCCGAACGGATGGTCACCACATCACCGGGCACCAGAGGGTGATTGAACTGCGTGCGGGCGCGGTCATTGACCAGGATGGACTCGTACTTGAGCCAGTTGCGGACCTTGGTTTTCTTTACCTCTGGCAGGTTGGCGAAAAGAAAAGCGAGGAGTTCCGTCGGTTCTTTGACGGTGAGAGGGCGGGACATGAGAAATATTAAAGTGTGATGAGATTTGCTACTCCGTCTCGCCGAGACTTCGGAGGTAGGCCACGAGATCGCGCACTTCCTCATCGGTCAGCTTGCTCACCAGGCCTTCGGGCATAATGGAGACGGGAAGGCCGGTGCGGCTGATGATGTCATCGATCTTCACGTCGAATGTCTGGCCGCCCAGGTCGATGTAGGTATGCGTGCCGCCGCGTT
>JAQGPI010000509.1 GCA_028293175.1 Verrucomicrobiaceae bacterium
GGGATTGGCGGGCTTTCAAGCTGCTGTCCATGTCCAGAAGCTTCAGGAGGTCCACGATGGAATGACGCCAGTCGAGGCCTCTTTCGCGGCTGGCTTTTGCCTTGGCGTCCATGAGCTCTTCAACATCAACTTCTTCGATGTCCTCTTCGTCCTCAACATCTTCGTCCTCGTCTTCTTCATCTGCCTCCTCCTCAGAATCCTCGGTCTCCTCAGCGTCTTCAGAGAGTTCGTCTTCTTCTGTTTCCTCGTCAGCGTCTTCTTCGTCCGCGGCTTCTTCCAGTTCGTCCTCTATTTCCGTATCGGGCGTTGCCTCTGGGGCAGGTTCAGGAGCGGCGGTAACGCCGATTTTTTCCAGGATCGTCTTGAAGATATCGAGCATATGGAGCGGTGTTGGGATGGGTTTGACTTTGCGGGCATCTGCCAGCCCAGTGATTCGCTTTCCGGCGTTGAGGCGGCCCTGCCTATTCACAGGTTAATGCGGTTGCTTCCCCTGGCCGTTTGCACCCTGCTGACTCCCTGCCATGCTGCGCACATGAGATTCCGCGTTCTATTCCTGTTGCTGACCATGACTTTGATGAGTCGCGGACAGGATGCGGCCCCACCCGTTGATGCAAAGCCTTCGCCGCTCATAACATTGCGCGCACTGGTGGATTCCATGGCAGCGCTGAATGCTCAACTGGCGCAGCAAAATCAACGGGCTAAGACGGGCGAGAGCGATGCGATCAAGGAAGCTGCGAAGAAAGAGGCGGGGGAACTGCATCAGCGTCTTGGTCAGGCGCAGAGGGATTTCGAAGCCATCGCCACTGGGGTTTCAGAACCTGAACAACAGCAGGCGGCGGCGGTGAAATTTGATCTGGCTAATGAAGTGAATGATCTCCTTGGACCGATGGTGCTGGAATTGAAAACAGCCACTGAGCAGCCCCGGGTCATTGAGCGATTGAGAGAAGAGCTGGCCTTTCAACAGAAGCGCGCAGAGCAGGCGAAGCAAGCGGTGGAGGAGCTTGATGCCACGCTCAAGTCGGTTCCCCGCGCCAAAGACGGCACGCCGGAAGCCGCGCTCCGCAGGGCTTTGCTCGACACACAAAGCAAGTGGAAGAACGCCATCACGGATGCACAAGGCAGGGTGGAGACCGCGCGTTACCGGCTTAATGACGCAATCGCCAACCGCAAGTCGCTGTGGCAAACCCTCTCTCTGGCGGCGAAGGCTTTCTTCCTCAAGCGCGGTCTCAATCTGGTGCTGGCCGTGCTGGTTTTCTTCGGTGTCTCACTGGCGTGGCGAGCCATGCACCAGTGGTTCGCCTGGATCAGTCCATGGCACACAGGTGCCACACAACGGCCGTTCGCGGCACGAGTCCTGGATGTGGGTTATCATGCGATGGCACTGGTGATGGGTACGTTAGCAGCGCTCCTGGTTCTGTATGTGCAGGGCGACTGGTTGCTGCTAGGCTTGAGCCTCATCGCCCTTCTGGGCCTCCTGCTAGCAGCTAAAAACGGCCTGCCCAAGTATTACACGCAGGCGCGGCTGCTGGTGAACCTGGGCGAGGTGCGCGAAGGGGAGCGCGTAGTGGTCAACGGCCTGCCCTGGCAGGTGAAGTCCATCAACATGTTCACCGACCTGATCAATCCCGCGCTGCGCAACGGCCTGCTGCGTCTGCCCATTGCCCAGGTGGTGGGCATGGGCTCGCGTCCCACCAGCACCGGGGAGCCATGGTTCCCTTGCAAGGAGGACGACTGGGTGCTGCTGGCGGACGGCACCTTCGGAAAGGCGGTATGCCTAACACCTGAGTTTGTGCAACTCGTCCAGCTGGGTGGTGCCTTCAAAACTTACACCACGCCAGGCTTCGTCGGCCAGAATCCCGTCACCTTTGCCAACGGCTTCCGCGTCTCCGCCATCGTCAAGGTACATCCCGACCACCGTGCCGATGCGCTCAAGACGATCCCGGAAGCGGTGCAGGCCACGATTGAAAAAGGCCTCGCCACCCTCGTGGAACCTGACCAGGTGCGCAGCGTGAAGGTGGAGTTCCGCGCGGTGATTCCCGCTGCGCTGGAGTTTGATGTGGTGGCTGACTTTGACGGTGAGGCGGCAGAGAAGTACCCCACGCTGCAACGCGCCGTTCAGCGCTTCTGCCTCCAAGCGCTGAACGCCAATCAATGGAAGCTGGGCGGCTAGCTTATTTGCCGGTACGCAAGTAAGCGACCACATCCGCCACTTCCTGTGGTGTAAGGCCCAGTTGCACTGCGCCCAGCATGAGGGAGCGGTCCATCTTGGTCTTCGACTTGATCAGTGATTTCGGCACAATTTGGGTAAGCCCTGCCATGGACTTGATCATCACAAACTCGCCATCAGTGAGGATCATGCCGTCAATGCGCGTGCCGTCCTTGGTGACGATGGAGCTGCCTTCGAACCCGTGGGCAATGTCCTTGCTGGGGTTTAGCACGGCCTCCGTGATCACATCCGTGGGCTGTGTTGCGCCCCAGCCTGTCAGGCCTGGCCCGAAGTCCACGCCCTGGCCATTGATCTGATGGCACATGAAGCAGCGCTGCGCCACGGTGGCTCCATTCTTCGCATCCCCCTTCAGCTTCAGGACATCGGCCACGGCGGGGATCTTGTCAGCAGCTGGTGGCTCGGGTGAAACCACGGTGGTGAGCTTGATTTTTGCCGGGTCCAGGATGCCTTCGTTTTTGAGCATTTCTTGGACACCGTAGGACGACCAATCATTGGTGCTGCGGTTGATCAGCCACCACATCGCATCGCCGAGCACGGGTGAAGCCTTGTCCTTGGCCACTTCGATCAAGGCCTTGGCAGCTTCAATATCGCGGGTAAAGGCAAGGGTATCGACCGCCTGCTTGCGCTGCATGGGGGTCAGCTTGGCATCGAGAGCGCGGGCTTTTACGGGAGCAATGGCATCCTTGGGATGCAGACGCCAGGCAAGGCAGGCAAGCTTGTCGTCCCATTCCATAGACTTCGCCAGCTCGGCCCATACGGCAGCTTCCTTGCCCATGCAACCAATGCCCCAGGCGGCGAGATAGCTGCGGTCACAACCATCGAAACCCTTCGCCAGTTCCACCAGCGCGGGCACGGCCTGATCGGCGGCAGCATCACGGAGGCTGGCCGCCAGATCACGGCGGACCACGGCAGAGGTATCCTTGGCAAGCTTGCTGGCATGCGTCATCGGGTTTACGCCCGCCGCCTTGAGCGCCCGAAACGCCACGAGACGCGTCGTCGGGTTGCCTTCATCCAGCATTTCCGTCACCACCTGGATGCCAGCTTCACCAAGCTGCGCCAGCAGCCACACCTTGCGCGCAGCCACGTATTCGTTGTCGCTCTTCAGCGCCAGCAGATCAGGGATGATCTTGGCACCTTGCGCCTTGAGCTTGCTGAAGCCTACGAAGCGCGTGTTCACTGCGGGTGATTGCAGAGCAACGATCTGGCCTTCGGTGGTAGAGTAATCAATGACAGGCACCTTGGATTTGAAGCCCTTCGGCGCGATGCGGTAAACGCTGCCGCTGCATGAATCATCGAGTGTGGCATGGCCGCCGGTGCGCTTGTCGAACCAGTCGCACACATAGATCGCGCCATCCGGGCCTACCGTCACATCGGAAGGGCGAAACTGAATGTGGCGCTCATCGCTGATGTCCTTGCTGCCGCTGGCGACGAAGACGAAATCCGAGCCCTGAAATTTGCCCGTGGTGTTGCTGGTGATGAAGTCGAAGCGCTCCATCTTCCAGCCCGCGCCTTCCGGCTTCGGCTGATAGCCAAAGACCACGTTGCGGCCAGTTTCGCAG